>DATBBM010000087.1:0-28062 GCA_036270955.1 Casimicrobiaceae bacterium
GGCGGCGATGTGGACGCGAACCTGGCCGTCATCGAGCCGCTGATCGTCGCTGCAAAAAAGCAGGGCGCGGAGCTGGTCCTGCTGCCCGAGTACTTCGGCATCTTCGGCGCCCGCGCCACCGACAAGGTCGATGCGCGCGAGTCCGACGGTCGCGGTCCGCAGCAGGACTTTCTGTCTCGCGTGGCCCGCGAACAGCGGCTGTGGCTGATCGGCGGCACCGTGCCGATCGCCACCGCGGACCCGGCGCGGGTGCGCAGCGCTTCGCTGGTATACGACCCCCACGGGCAACAGATTGCCCGCTACGACAAGATCCATCTGTTCGCCTTCAACCAGGGCGACGAGCGCTACGACGAGTCGAGTACGATCGAGTCCGGAAGCGCGGGCGTCACCTTCGAGTCGCCAGTCGGCCGCGTCGGTCTGTCGGTCTGCTACGACCTGCGCTTTCCCGAGCTCTACCGAAGCTACCGCGACGTCGCGCTGATCGTCGTGCCGTCGGCGTTTACCGCGGTGACCGGCGCCGCGCATTGGCACGTGCTGCTCAAGGCGCGAGCGATCGAGAACCAATGCTATGTGCTCGCGGCTGCGCAGGGCGGCACGCACGCCAACGGCCGGCGCACGTATGGCCACAGCGTGCTTATCGATCCATGGGGCACCGTCGTGGCCGAATTGGCCGACGGCGCAGGCGTCATTGTCGGAGAGGTCGACGGTGCGCGAATCGCGCAGGTCCGGCGCGACTTGCCGGCTCTGTCGCATCGCCGTCTCGTCTGACCGGCTGCGCCGCGGCTTTGCTCAGCCTGGTGGCGCCTTGAGCAGGACCACGACGGCGCCGCCGCCGCCGCCGTGGCGCGGGGCTTCGCAATAGGCCAGCACTTCATCCCATTGCGACAGCCACCGGCGCACCTTGCTCTTGAGCACTGGCTCCCGATTCGGGGACGACAGACCCTTGCCGTGAATGACGCGCACGCAACGCAAGCCGCGACCGCGTGCATCGAACAGGAAGTCGGCGAGCGCGTCGTGCGCCTCGCTGCTGGTCAGGCGATGCAGATCGAGTTCTCCCTGCACCGACCAATGACCGCGCCGCAAGCGGACGAGTACGTCGGCCCCCAATCCCGGACGCAGGAACGTCTGCTGTGCCTCCTGTTCCTGGCCTATCTCCCAGGACGACGGCGACGGCTCGGTGCCGAATTTGCTCGCGGCGAGCGCGTCGGCCTCGTCGGCCAGCCGCTTTGCCGGCGTCGGCGCGGGACGCGCCTTGTCGATGCGTGCGCGGTTGCGGGACGGCAGCGGAGCGACATCGGCGAATGCCTGGCCGAGGTCGATGTCGGGGTCGGACTGCGCGGCGCGGGGAGCCGCGCCATTGCGGCGGGCGGCCGCAGCGGGCGTCGACGCCGCGGGCACGGGCTTGCTGCCGGCACTACGCAGCAAGGTCTTCAGATCCGACAGCTTGGCCATCGCGCGATTATCCTCGTTGTCTGCGGGCACCCCGCGGCAGGATCTGGGGTGAGCGGACGCCGGTGCGCCGGCGCGCTATCCGACCGACAGCGCGGCGGTCTTCTCTACCGGTAGCGGATTGTCGAGATACGCTTCGGCGTCCAGCGCCGCCATGCATCCAGTGCCGGCGCTGGTCACCGCCTGGCGGTAGACGTGGTCGGCCACGTCCCCCGCGGCGAACACGCCGGGAATGCTGGTTGCCGTCGCGTCCCCGGAGCTCCCGCCCTTGACGGTGATGTAGCCCTCGACCATCGCCAGCTGCCCTTCGAAGAGCTGCGTGTTCGGCGTGTGCCCGATGGCGATGAAAACGCCTTGCGCCGCAAGCTCGCGCGTCGCGCCGGTTCCGGCATGCTTCAGGCGCACGCCGGTGACGCCGGATTTGTCGCCGGTGACTTCGTCGAGCGTGTAGTCCCACAGCACGCGCACATTGCCCCCATGCGCCGTCTTGGCCATCAGCTTGTCGACCAGAATCGCCTCGGCGCGGAACTTGTTGCGGCGGTGGACCACGCTGACCTGGCGCGCAATGTTCGACAGATACAGCGCTTCCTCGACCGCGGTGTTGCCGCCGCCGACGACGATCACGTCCTGTTCCTTGTAGAAAAAGCCGTCGCAGGTTGCGCAGGCGGAAACGCCTTTGCCCATGAAGGCCTGCTCGGAAGGCAGTCCGAGATAACGCGCCGATGCGCCGGTCGCGATGATCAGCGCGTCGCAGGTATATTCGCCGATGTCGCCGACCAGGCGCAGCGGACGCTCGCGCAACGCCGCCGTATGGATGTGGTCGAAGATGATCTCGGTGTCGAAGCGCTCGGCGTGCTTCTGAAAGCGCGCCATCAGATCGGGACCTTGCACGCCCTCGGCGTCGGCCGGCCAGTTGTCGACATCGGTCGTCGTCATCAGCTGCCCGCCCTGCGCCAATCCGGTGATCAGAACCGGCCTCAGGTTGGCGCGCGCGGCGTATACTGCCGCGGTAAATCCGGCCGGGCCGGAGCCGAGAATCAACAGGCGATGGTGTTTGGCGGACATGATGCAGTCGATTCGCTGTTTATTCGGGTACGAAACGCTTCGCCCGATTCTAACCGATGTTGGGGTGACGCCCTGAGGCCCAAGCCGGCCGTTCCGTGGCGCCGGAGCGTGTATAATGTGTTGCGCTAAGTGCGCAACACAAATCTATGATTTTCAAGCAGAAAACACCGAGGCAACGCCGGTCTAGCGAAGCGCCGGAACCGACGCTGTCGCCACGGCTCGCGGCACTGGTGCGCGAGTCGTGGTGGCTGCTTGTGGTCGCCGTATTCGCCTACCTTGCGCTGATTCTCGCGACCTATCAACGCAGCGATCCGGGCTGGTCGTTCTCAGGCACCGGTGAGGCGATTCACAACAAGGGCGGAGCTGTCGGCGCGTGGCTTGCCGACTTGCTGCTGTATCTGTTCGGCATCTCCGCGTGGTGGTGGGTCTTCGCCGGTATCGTGCTGGTCGTGACCGGCTATCGGCATCTGACGCGTTCGATCGACGCCGCCGACCGGCATCATCCGTGGCTCGCCGTGCCTGGCTTCGCTCTGGTCCTGCTTTCGAGTTCCGCGCTCGAGGCATTGCGCCTGTATCGCCTCCACGCATTATTGCCGCACGCGCCCGGCGGCGCGGTCGGCGAGATGATCGGATCGGGCTTCTCGCGCGCGCTGGGATTCAACGGCGGCACGCTGCTGTTGATCGCACTTTTCGCCATCGGCTGGTCGTTGTTCACCGGAATGTCGTGGCTTCGCCTGATGGAGCGGGTCGGCGGCGGCATCGAGCGCCTTATCGTATCGCTGCGGCATCGGCGCGATGCGCGGCGCGATCGTGAAATCGGCGCCGTGGCGCTGGAGGAACGCGAGCAGTTCGTCGAGGCGGCGCGCGAAAGCATCGAGGATCGCGAACCGGTCGTCGTCGTGCCGGCGATGGTCGACGTGCCGAAATCGGAACGCGTGGTCAAGGAAAAGCAGAAGCCGCTGTTCCAGGACATGCCCGACTCGCCGCTGCCGCCGCTGGCGCTGCTCGAGGACGCGCCTTCGGCGCAGGAACAGATCAGCCCCGAGACCCTGGAATTCACGTCGCGCCTTATCGAGCGCAAGCTGGCCGATTTCGGCGTGTCGGTGAAGGTGCTGGCCGCATATCCAGGACCGGTGATCACGCGGTTCGAAATCGAGCCCGCCATCGGAGTCAAGGGAGCGCAAATCGTCAACCTGATGAAGGATCTGGCGCGGGCGCTTTCGGTGGTAAGCATACGGGTGGTCGAAACGATCCCGGGCAAATCGTTCATGGGGCTCGAGCTCCCCAACGCCAAGCGGCAGATCGTGCGCCTGGTCGAACTGCTGTCGTCGACGACCTATAACGACACCGCGAGCCCGCTGTCTCTCGCACTGGGCAAGGACATCGCGGGCAAGCCGGTCATCGTCGACCTGGCGCGTATGCCGCACCTGCTGGTTGCGGGCACGACCGGATCGGGCAAGTCGGTAGCCGTCAATGCGATGATTCTGTCGCTGCTGTACAAGGCCGAGCCGCGGCAGGTCCGGCTGATTCTGATCGATCCGAAGATGCTCGAGCTTTCGGTCTACGAAGGCATTCCGCATCTGCTTGCGCCGGTCGTCACCGACATGAAGCTCGCCGCCAACGCGCTGCACTGGTGTGTCGGCGAGATGGAGCGCCGCTACCGGCTGATGTCGACGCTCGGCGTGCGCAATCTCTCCGGCTACAACGCGCGCGTTGTCGAGGCAAAAAGGGCCGGCAAGCCGCTGACCAATCCGTTCACGCTGACGCCGGAAAGCCCGGAGCCGATCGAGGAAATGCCGTTGATCGTGGTCGTCATCGACGAGCTGGCCGACTTGATGATGGTCACCGGCAAGAAAATCGAGGAGCTGATCGCGCGCATCGCGCAAAAGGCGCGGGCGGCCGGCATTCACCTGATCCTCGCGACGCAGCGCCCGTCGGTCGACGTCATCACCGGACTGATCAAGGCGAATATTCCTTCGCGCATCGCGTTCCAGGTGGCGAGCAAGGTCGATTCGCGCACGATCCTCGACCAGATGGGCGCGGAAACCCTGCTCGGACAGGGCGACATGCTGTATCTGCCGCCGGGAACCGGGCACCCGCAGCGTGTCCACGGCGCGTTCGTCGCCGACACCGAGGTGCATCGCGTCGTCGAGCATCTGAAGGCGCAGGGCGGCCCGCAATATCTGGACGGCATTCTCGATTCGGGCGTGGGCGGCAACGGCGACGAAGGCGTGCTGATCGATGCCGGCGATGCCGAGGCGGACCCGATGTACGACCAGGCGGTTGCCGTCGTGCTGAAGACCCGTCGGCCATCGATCTCGCTGGTGCAGCGCCATCTGCGCATCGGCTACAACCGGGCTGCGCGCCTGATCGAGCAGATGGAGCGGGCGGGGCTGGTGTCCGCAATGCAGACCAACGGCAATCGCGACGTGCTGGTGCCGGCGGGCAAAGGTGAAAGCGCATGATCGTCGGATGGCGGTTCGCGGCGACGATGTGCGCGGCGATGGTGCTCGCCTGTCCCGCGGCGGCGTCGGGTCCGGACCAGCTGAAGGCCTTCCTGACCGGCGCCAAGACCGGCAAGACGACGTTTCGCCAGATCGTCAGCGGAAAATCGGGACGCGTGCCGCAGGAGTCGAGTGGAACGTTCGCGTTCGCGCGACCCGGCAAGTTCCGCTGGACCTATGAAAAGCCACATTCGCAGATCATCGTCGGCGACGGTCAAAAGCTGTGGATCTACGATCCGGACCTCAACCAGGTAGTCGTCAGAAAGCTCGATCAGGCGCTTGGCGCGACGCCTGCCGCGCTGCTCGCCGGCGACGACTCGCTGGAAAAAAACTTCGAGCTCAATGACGGCGGAAAGAGCGGCGATTTGGAATTCGTCGACGCCAAGCCGCGTGCAGGCGACAGCGGCTTCGCCAGCATCCGGATCGGGCTGAAGGGCAACCTTCCACGCACGATGGAACTGCACGACAGCTTCGGCCAGGTGACGCAACTGTCGTTCGGCTCGTTCGAGCGCAATGCGTCGGTCGACGCCGGGTTGTTCCGTTTCGTGCCGCCGCAAGGCGCCGATGTCGTCGGCGAATGACCTTTTTGCCGTAGTCAATCCGGCGACCCCGCTGGCCGAGCGCCTGCGGCCGAAAAAGATCGCCGAGGTCATCGGGCAGAGGCACCTGCTCGGACCGGGCAAGCCGCTCGCGGTGGCCTTCGCGTCGGGCAAGCCGCATTCGATGATCCTGTGGGGACCGCCAGGCGTCGGCAAGACGACGCTCGCGCGCCTGATGGCCGATGCATTCAACGCGGAGTTCATCGCCTTGTCGGCGGTGCTTTCTGGCGTCAAGGACATTCGCGACGCGATCGCCAAGGCGGAGGCGACTCTCGCGCAATCGGGCCGTCACACGATCCTGTTCGTTGACGAAGTGCATCGCTTCAACAAGGGACAGCAGGACGCCTTTCTTCCCTTCGTCGAAAGAGGCTTGGTCACTTTCATCGGTGCGACGACCGAGAATCCGTCGTTCGAGGTCAACAGCGCATTGCTCAGCCGCGCGACCGTCTATGTGCTTGAGGCTTTGTCCGCCGACGAGCTCTCCGCGCTGCTCGATCGCGCGCTGGTCGCCGCGATGCCGGATGCCACGCTGGACGCCGCCGCGCGCGACGCCGTGATCGCCTATGCCGACGGCGACGGGCGGCGCCTGCTGAACCTGGTCGAGCAGCTGGCCGTCGCCGCGCAGGAAGCCGGTCGGCGCGATATCGATAACGATTTCGTCGAGACGGCGATCACTCGGAGCCTGCGCCGCTTCGACAAGGGCGGCGAGGCGTTCTATGACCAGATATCGGCGCTGCACAAGTCGGTGCGTGGATCCGATCCCGATGCGGCGCTCTACTGGTTCTGCCGGATGCTCGACGGCGGCGCCGATCCGCTGTACGTCGGGCGGCGGATGATACGAATGGCCAGCGAAGACATCGGGCTGGCCGACCCCCGCGCGCTGCAGCTGACGCTGGACGCCGTCGCCACCTTTGAGCGGCTCGGCACGCCCGAGGGCGAGCTCGCGTTGGCGCAAGCAGTGATCTATCTCGCCTGCGCTGCCAAGAGCAATGCCGTATACGTCGCATACGGCGCCGCACGATCGTTCATTGCCGAAGACGGTTCGCGCCCGGTGCCGCTGCACTTGCGCAACGCACCGACCAGGCTGATGAAGAATCTGGGCTACGGCAAGGATTACCGTTACGCGCACGACGAGGAAGACGCCTACGCCGCCGGCGCAAGCTATCTGCCCGACGGAATGGCGCGGCCGGACTGGTATCGTCCGACCGATCGCGGCCTCGAAGCGCGGATCGCGGAAAGGCTTGCCGAATTGAAGCATCGCGACGCCAAGGCTCGATCGCGCGGCGGCGGCGAATCCTGACCGCGGCTGCCGCCCGGGGGTGCGCAGCCCTCTGCTAAAATTCGCGCATGATCGATATCCAGCTTCTGCGCAACGACCTCGACGGCGTCGTCGCGCGCCTGAAGACGCGTGGATATCAGCTCGACGGGTCCGCGTTCGTCGAGCTCGAGACCGAGCGCAAGCATATACAGATGCGCACCCAGGAGCTGCAGGCGAGGCGCAACACCATCTCGAAAGAAATCGGCGTCGCCAAAGGCAGGGGCGAAGACGCATCGGCGAGGCTGCGCGAGGTCGCCGGCATCGGCGACGAGCTCACTTCGCTCGAACGCAATCTCGAGGTCGTGCAGCAGCGCGTCCGCGATTGGCTGCTGGCGATGCCCAACCTGCCGCATGCGAGCGTGCCGGTCGGGGCCTCCGAGGCCGATAACGCCGAAGTCCGTCGCTGGGGCAACCCGAGGACGTTCGACTTTGCGCCGCGCGATCACGTCGACATCGGCACGGCGGTCGGCGGACTCGACTTCGACGTGTCGGCAAAAATTGCCGGCGCTCGCTTTTATGCGCTGCGCGGCGCGGTCGCGCGCCTGCATCGGGCGTTGGTGCAGCTGATGCTCGATACGCACACGACCGAACACGGCTACGCGGAATGTTATGTCCCTTACCTGGTCAATGCCGAGGCACTTGTCGGCACCGGCCAGCTGCCGAAATTCGAGCAGGACCTGTTCTGGGCGGCAAAGGGCGGCGCACCGGACGAAGGGCGCTGGTACCTGATCCCGACTGCCGAGGTGCCGCTGACCAATTTCGTGCGCGAACAGATCGTGGCCGCCGCGGCGCTGCCGCTCCGGCTCACCGCGCACTCGCCGTGCTTCCGCTCCGAGGCGGGCAGTTACGGCAAGGACACCCGGGGAATGATCCGCGTCCACCAATTCGACAAGGTCGAGATGGTGCAGATCGTCGAGCCGGACCGGTCGTACGAGGCGCTCGAGGAAATGACCGGGCACGCGGAGGCGATTCTGCAGAAGCTCGAGCTCCCGTACCGCGTCGTCACTCTGTGCACCGGTGACATGGGCTTTGCCGCGGCGAAGACCTACGATCTGGAAGTGTGGCTACCCGGCCAGGGCAAGTATCGGGAAATTTCGTCATGCTCGAACTGCGAGACGTTCCAGGCTCGCCGCATGCAGGCGCGATTTCGCAACGCCCAAGGGAAGCCCGAGCTCGTGCATACGCTGAACGGATCGGGGCTGGCCGTCGGCCGGACGCTGGTCGCGGTCCTCGAAAACTACCAGCGCGCAGAGGGCGGCATCGACATCCCCGCAGTGCTGCGGCCGTACATGGGCGGCGCAGGCATGATCGCCGCGGTGCAATGATTACTTGGCGGCGCTGACCGGCGCCGCCATCGGCTGCGCCGCGTTTTCGTCGGCGATGCCCGAGAACATGCGCAATCGGGGCTGCAACGGCGGCTGCTGGGCGAGCAGGATGTCGTAGTACGCGCGCACGCGGTCGACGAACGCGACCGGCATCGCGCCGCGCGCATAGCCGAATTTGGCGGTCTCATAGTACTCGGGCAGCGCGAGCAGCGGCAGCGTCTTCTTCAGCGCCGACCAGGTATCGGGGTCGAGTTTCTGCTTCTGCGCAAGGATGCGCGCGTCCTCCAGATGGGCGGTGCCGATGTTGTATGCGCCCAGCGCGAGCCAGGTCAGGTCGGGTTCGGCGATGCGCTGCGGCAGCCTGTCCTTCAGGTTGCGCAAGTATCGCGCCGCGGCGAGCACGCTTGCCTTGGGATCGAGCCGATCGATGCCGCCGAGGCGCTGCGCGGTTTCCTCGGTCAGTTGCATCAGGCCGCGCACCCCGGTCTCGCTGGTGGCCTGCGGGTCCCACTGCGATTCCTGGTAGGCAATGGCGGCGAGCAGTCGCCATTCGATGCCGGTCTCCAGTTGCGCGGTCTGGAACACACTGCGAAGCTGCGGCAGTGTCGACTTGATGCGTTCGTGAAACACGCCGGCGTCGATGCGCGAGACGGTGCCAGAGGAAAAATAGCGATCGACAAGCCGTTGCAATCTGCCGTCGCCTCGAACCTGCGCGAAAAACGCATTGACCCTGTCGCGCAAATGGCGCTCGGCGGGCGGAAATGCCCATACGAGTTGCTGCTTGCCGGCGACCGCGAACGCCTTGTCGAAGTTGAGGTAGACGTGGCGCGCGGCGTCGGCATCATGGGACGCAACGATCGCGTAACTCAACGTCCCGTCGGACACCTGGCTGATCATCGCCTCGGTCGAGGGCAGGGTGATCATTTGCCAACGGACTTCCGGATGTTCGGCGCGAACCTTGGACAACGCGCTGGCGAGGCCGCCGCCTTCGAGAACGCCGACCGTTTCGTCGGCCAGATCCTGCCAGGATTCCGGCTTGAACCCGTCGATGTTGTAAATCAGCACGGGTTCGGCGGCGTAGTAGCCCGACGAATAGAGAATAGCGTTTGCGGGCGACGGCCACACCGCTCCGGGAAGATACAGGCTTCCGGCGCCGAATCGCGGGCCGGCTCCCGCTTCGGCCAGCTTGTCGATGGGGTCGCCGGTGGGAATCACCCGGAGCGTCGTTCCCTCCTGCGCGGCGAACATGTGCGCAAGGTCGTAGTCGATGCCTGCGCCTTGATCATCGGCGCCGATGAACCAGGTCCCCGGTCCGGTTCGCAGCAGCACGGTCAATTCGTTCGGCGAAGGCGGCGGCGGGGCCTGCGATGGACCGCAGGCGGTCAGTGTCATCGAGGTCGCGATGCAGATACGCAGCAGAAGGCGTGTGCGCAATCCCACTCCAATACATGATGCGCTGATTGCATTATAGCCGTCGCGCCGATGACGGCCAGACGGACGGGACGATCCCGCGTTGCATCGAGCCCTCGCACGTCCGCGTTGCTTGCTGCATCGGCTTGCTTCGCCGATAATGATGGGTAGCAGCGGCAACGATCAATGGCGGGCCGCCCCGCATTGCATGGTGGTGAACCTGGTCAGGTCCGGAAGGAAGCAGCCATAGCTATTCTCTGCAAGTGCCGGGGGTACGGCTCGCCACCCCCTCTTTCGCGTCAGTTCGGCTTCATGCTGCATTGCCCGCCCGGCGCAGGCGCTTATGTACATCATTGGTACACGGTGCGTCCGCGCCGGTCGAACGCCCTGCCTGAAGCCGAACACAACGCGAAATAGCCTTACAGTTCGTCGAAATGGCGAACGCGAAGCGAAATCGCGCACTGCCTTGCTGAACGTTAAACGCTAACTGCCAATGCTGAAATCCCGATGAGCTACCAAGCGCTCGCCCGCAAATGGCGGCCGAAGAGATTTGCCGACCTGGTCGGGCAGGATCACGTCGTGCGGGCGCTGACCAACGCGCTCGAGCGGGGGCGTCTGCACCACGCCTATCTGCTTACCGGCACGCGCGGTGTCGGCAAGACGACGATTGCAAGACTCTTGGCGAAGAGCCTCAATTGCGCGACCGGCGTCACGGCAACCCCCTGCGGCGTGTGCCCGGCGTGTGTCGATATCGATGCCGGCCGCTTTGTCGATCTGCTCGAGCTAGACGCGGCGTCGAATACCGGGATCGACAACATGCGGGAGATTCTCGACAACGCGCGCTACGCGCCGACGGTGGGCAGATACAAGGTCTACCTGATCGACGAAGTCCACATGCTGTCGAAAGCGGCGTTCAATTCGATGCTCAAGACGCTCGAGGAGCCGCCCGAGCATGTCAAGTTCATCCTCGCCACGACCGACCCGCAGAAGATCCCGGTCACCGTGCTCTCGCGCTGCCTGCAATTCAACTTGAAACTGCTCCCGGCCGCGCAGATCGCGTCGCGGCTGGCCGACATTGTTCGCGCCGAGGACATCGCTTTCGACGACTCGGCCCTGGCTCTGATCGCCCATAGCGCCCACGGCTCGATGCGCGACGCGCTTTCGGTTCTCGATCAGGCGATCGCCTACGGCGCAGGCGAGGTGCGCGAAGCCGTGGTGCGTACGATGCTCGGTGCGGTCGACGCCGAGTACGCGTATCGAATCGTCGATGCCTTACTCGCGGGCGATGGCAAGGCCTTGCTGGCCGAGGCCGCCGCGTTGAGTGAGCGCAGCTTGTCGCTGCCCACGGCGCTGGACGAACTGGCGAGCGTGTTTCACCGCATCGCCGTCGCGCAGACCGTAGCAGGTGTCGGCGATGCGCTGCCCGACGCGGCCCGGATCGCCGGCTATGCGACGGCGTTCACGCCGGACGCGGTGCAGCTGGCCTACCAGATCTGCGTTCAGGGCCGCGCCGATATGGCGCTGGCGCCGGACGAGGCGACCGGGTTCGCGATGACGCTGTTACGCCTGCTTGCGTTCGAGCCGGGCGACGCGCCATCGGCCGGGCCCAAACCGACGGTTCGCGACGCCGCACCCGCCCGATTGGCAAGCAGCAGCGGGCGGGCCGCGAGCGATATGCCGTTGCCGACGCCAACCGCGCCAGCCACGCCCCGCGTAGCGGCCGCGCCGGTCGAGCCCGTCGCTGCGAGTGCAGCGCCGCTGCAGATCGCCGATTGGCCGGCATTCGTTGCCGGATTGAAGCTGTCGGGCATCGCGCTGCAACTCGCGGCGCAAACCGAGCTCAAAGCCATCGCCGGCAACGAAATCGTGCTCGCCGTCCCGGAGGCTGCTCGACACCTGATCGACAAGGCTTATACCGACAAGCTGAAGGCGGCGCTGGACGAGGCGCTGGGACGCCGCGTCCGCCTCCGCTTCGACGTCGATGCTGCGGCCGGCGCGACGCTCGCGGCGCAGGAAAAGCGCGAGCGCGCCGAAGCGAAGGCCAAGACCGAGGCTGCGTTTCGCGACGATCCGTTCGTGCAGGACGTGCTCTCGCGATTCGACGCGACGATCAAGACCGAATCGATCAAGCCCAGTTCGTAGTTCAGGAATCCGATCATGATGAAGAATCAGCTCGCCGGTCTGATGAAGCAAGCGCAGGCCGTTCAGGAAAACATGAAAAAGGCGCAGGAGGCGATCGCCGCGATGGAAATCGAGGGCCAATCGGGTGCCGGTCTGGTCAAGGTATTGATGACCGGGAGGCATGACGCCAAGCGCGTGACCATCGATCCGTCGCTGCTAGCCGAGGATAAGGACATGCTCGAGGACATGGTCGCGGCGGCGATCAATGACGCCGTGCGCAAGATCGATGCCGCCTCGCAGGAGAAGATGGCGGGATTGTCCGCGGGCCTCGGGTTGCCGCCGGGCATGAAGCTGCCGTTCTGAACGGACCTGCTGGCTCCGGCCGCTGTGGCTCTGCCTCCACTCGACGAATTGACGCAGGCGTTGCGCTGCCTGCCCGGCGTCGGACCGAAGGCCGCGCAGCGCATGGCGCTGCATCTGCTGCAGCACGACCGCGAGGGCGGACAGCGGCTCGCGGCCGCGCTGGAGTCGGCCACGCGAACGATCCGGCACTGCGAGCGCTGCAACACGTTCACCGAGGACGAGCTTTGCGCGCTCTGCCGCTCGCCAAAGCGCGACGCAGCCTTGCTGTGCGTCGTCGAGACGCCCGCCGACCTGATGATGATCGAGCACACGCAGGCGTATTCCGGCCTGTATTTCGTTTTGATGGGACGCCTGTCGCCGCTCGACGGGATCGGTCCGAAGGAAATCCGGCTCGATCGCCTGCTCAAGCGCGCGGTGGACGGCGGGGTGCGCGAGGTGGTGCTCGCGACCAACTTCACCAACGAAGGCGAGGCGACCGCGCATTACATCGGCGAGCTCCTGAGCGCGCGCGGTCTGAAGGTCACACGGCTGGCCCGCGGCGTCCCGGTGGGCGGTGAGCTCGAATACGTCGATAGCGGGACATTGGCGCAGGCACTGCGCGAGCGCCGCGCCATGGCGTCCTGACCAGCTGCGCCGACACCGGTTCCTCAGCGTTGCCGCCGTGTGCGACCGGCCGCAGGGGACTCGCCAGGCAGGCTGCATTCCTCGTGCCCGAATTGCCGCGTTTTCGATCTTTGTATACAGTCCCTATAGTGGAGTCGCGGAGCCATCGAGACGTCCCTTAGGGGAACCAGATGAATGGCCGCGGGCGTGCTTTCCAACCATTGTCCCGAACACTTGCATTGCAGAACTGTCCGGGGAGATAAAGGCCGAATCGAGCCGTTTTGTTGAACCGAATTGGACCATCCCCGAAAGCAACGACGTATTCATACTTACTTGGAGGAATCCCGAATGACAACTCGGATGCCCAAACCTGGCGTGAGCCGCCGTACTTTGTTGAAGGCCGCTGCGGCTACGGGCGCGTTACAGGTTGCAGGCCCGTTCGTTATCGCAGCACGCGGTGAAGAACCGGTCAAGATCGGCCTCGATAATCCGTTGACCGGAACCTATGCTGCCACCGGAAAGAACGAGCTGATCGGCTGCCAGCTGGCACTCGAGCAGATCAATGCCAAGGGCGGAATTCTCGGGCGCCAGGTCCAACTACTCGTCGAGGACTCGACCAGTGGCGATGCCGGGACCGCTGTGCAAAAGGCACGCAAGCTGATCGAGCGCGACAAAGTGAATTTCCTGCTCGGCAACGTCAATTCCGCGCTGGCACTGGCGATGGCGGACGTCAGCAGCGAGAAAGGGTTATTGCACATCGTTCCCGGCGGGCACACCGACGCTGTCACCGGGGCCAGTTGTCACTGGAACGTATTCCGGGTCTGCAACACGACGCAGATGGAAGCCAACGCTGTCACGCCATCGCTGATCAAGAACGCAGGCAAGAAGTGGTATTTCATCACCCCTGATTATGCATTCGGGCACACGCTGCAGGCGGGTCTCGAAAAATCGGGCACCAAGGGGGGTTACACGAAGGTCGGTGGCGACCTGGTTCCGCTCGGGACCACCGATTTTTCGTCGTATCTGATCAAGGCGCAGGCGGCGAATCCCGACGTCATTGTCTTCCTCACGCAGGGGGACGATATGATCAACGCCTTGAAGCAGGCCGTTCAGTTCGGTCTCGACAAGCGGTTCCATCTCGCCGGAGGTCAGCAGGAGCTCGAGGCCCTGAGAGGGCTGCCGCCCGAGGCAAGAATCGGGACCTGGGTCTTCGAGTGGTACTGGAATCAGCCTAACGTACCGCACGTCAAGGATTTCGTCGACGCGGTCAAGAAGAAGACCGGCGTGGTTCCGACGGCGCGCACGTGGTTCGGGTTCGTTTCTACCTGGAGCTGCGCGCTGGCCGCCAACGAGGCCAAGTCGCTCGACGCCGTAAAAATGGCAAAGGCGCTTTCGGGCATGAAGCTGCCGCCCGAAGTTTCGTTGATGCCGGACCAGGCATTCTATCGCGCGGGACAGAATCAGCTCATTCCCAACCTTTTCGTCGGCCAGGCGCAAGCCCAGGGGAGTGCGCCAGACGATCTGTTCAAGGTGGCCGATGTCGTCAAGGGAACCGACGCTGCAGGAACGCTCGAAGAAACCGGCTGCAAGATGAAATGGCCGGCGTAAGTCGCTAGAAGCCGGCGGGCACTGTGCGCACCAGGCACGCAGGCCCGCCGTGCCAGTCTCAGGCTCGCAAGCCGTCCGGAGTAGCATTGGGGGATATGCTGCAGGTCGCGACTTGGCCGGCGGCATCCGGTGTGCACGACAATAACGACCGACACCGCCACAGGCCACATGACACAACTCCTGCTGTTCAACATATTTAACGGCCTCATCGTCGGTGCGTTCTACGCGCTGATGGCGCTCGGGCTTTCGCTCATCCTCAATTTGAGCGGCGTGATCAATTTCGCCCATGGGGGCTTCCTCGCGCTGGGTGCCTACATCGCGTACACGCTGATTCCCTATGTCGGATTCTGGGGCGGCCTCGCGATCGCGCCGTTCGCCACCGCGGCGGTCGGCATCATCGTCGAATGGGCGCTGATTCGCCGCTTGTACGGACGCGACCCGCTCTACAGTCTGCTGCTGACCTTCGGGCTCGCCTACATCTTCGAGGACGTTCTGCGCGCGATCTGGGGGGCGCAAAGCGTGCCGTACCCGATTCCGCCGGAACTTTCCACCCCGCTCTCGCCGCAATTTTTCTTCCTGACCGGATATCGGCTGTTCATGGTCGGCCTGGTAGCCCTCGTAGTCCTCGCCCTGTTTCTGATTCTCAACCGCACGCGCCTCGGAATGCGCATCCGCGCCGGGACGGCAGACCTGGAAACCGTGTCCGTGCTCGGCATCAACGTGCGTATTCTGCGCACGCTGAACTTCGGTCTCGGGATATATCTGGCCGGGCTCGCAGGGGTGCTCGCAGCGGGAATGCTCGGGCTGCAGCCGACGATCGGGACTTCGCTGATCATGCCGAGCTTCGTCGCGATCATCGTCGGCGGCCTCGGCAGCCTGCCCGGGACGCTTCTCGGGGGATTGCTCATCGGACTGGCGGCCGGCATCACGACGGTGTTCTTTCCTTCGGCGACCGAGGCAGTGATGTACGTGATGATGGGCCTCGTGTTGCTGGTCCGACCGCGAGGCCTCCTAGGCGAAGAAGGGAGGGTCAGTTGAAGCGCGTTCCGGCGGTTGCATGGACCGGCGTCATCTGGCTGCTGCTCCTGACGATGCCGTATTGGATGAACGCAGTCGGAGGCTACACGGAGCTTGCGACTCGGGTGCTGGTACTCGGTCTTGCCGCGATGTCGCTCAATTTTCTGCTCGGCTTCACCGGCGTGCTGTCGTTCGGTCATGCCGCGTACTTCGGGCTCGGCGCGTACGGTGCGGCGATGACGATCAAGTATCTTGTACCGAGCACGCCGCTCGCGATCCTTGTCGGCGTGGCGACCGGCACGCTGGCAGCGATGGTGATCGGAGCTCTGATCGCGCGGCTGCGCGGCGTCTACTTTGCGATGGTCACGATCGCCTTCGGACAGGTCTTCTATTTCATCGCGTTCAGGTGGAACTCGGTTACCGGGGGAGACGATGGCGTAACCGGCTGGAAGCGACAGGCGCTCGATCTCGGCCTGGCGAAAATCGATCTTCTGGGCAACGACAAGGCATTTTATTACTTCGTCTTGGCCTGTTTCGCGATCGCGGTCACATTGATGTGGCTGCTGCTTCGTTCTCCGTTCGGCCGTACTCTTTTGGCGATCCGCGAGAACGAGCGTCGAGCACGCTTTCTCGGGGTTCCGGTGGAGCGCCATATCTGGCTGTCGTTCGTGATTTCATGCTGCTTCGTGAGCCTGGCCGGAACGCTCTATGCGCTGCTCAGCAACTTCACCGACCCGCGGGCGCTTCGCTGGGATCAATCGGGAAATTTCGTGATCATGGCGGTGCTCGGCGGCATGCGTTCGTTCTGGGGTCCACTGATCGGAGCAGCGATCTTCGTGGTTTTGCAGGATTACGTTTCCAGCCACACCGAGAACTGGATGTCATTCATCGGACTCTTCTTCGTACTGGTCGTCCTGTTTTTCCCGCGCGGCGTGCTCGGGATCCTCCGGCGAAAGGGTATGGCATGAGCCTGCTCGTCGTGGAGAACGCCACGCGGCGCTTCGGCAGCCTGGTCGCGGTCGACGCTGTTTCGATGTCGGTTGCCCCAGGCGAATTGCGCGCGATCATCGGCCCCAACGGCGCCGGGAAGACGACGTTTTTCAACCTTATCAGCGGATTCTTTCCTCCGACCTCGGGACGTATCCTGTTCAGCGGCGCGGATGTCACGCGGTTGTCTCCGGAGAGGCGCGTCGGAATGGGCATGGCGCGGACGTTTCAGATTACCGAGATATTCCCCGAGCTCACGGTGCGCGAAAACCTTCGGATCGCCGTCGAAGTCGCGACCGGCCTGCGCCGCAGCCCCTGGCTCCGGAGGCGCGCCAACGCGCAGATCCACGAACGCATCGAAGTGCTGCTCGATATGGGCGGCCTCACGCCCAAGGCCGATCGCCTGGTCGGCGAACTGCCGCACGGTGATCAGCGCACCGCCGAGATAATGATGGCGCTCGCACTGAAGCCCCGGCTATTGCTGCTTGACGAGCCTACCGCCGGAATGGGCGACCAGGAAACACACGACATCACGCAGTTGATTCGAAGGCTGCACAAGGACCAGAAGCTCACGATAGTGTTGATCGAGCACGACATGCGCGTCGTGTTTCATCTTGCCGATCGGATCACCGTACTCGCCGAAGGCGCGGTGCTCGGCGAGGGAGCGCCAAGCGAGATCGCTCGCGACGAACGAGTGCAAGCTGCCTACCTCGGGAAGGCCGCGTGAACGTCCTCGAAGCTACAGGTCTGCAAACGTATTATGGCAAGAGCCACATCTTGCACGATGTGTCGCTCTCGGTCGGAGAAGGCGAAGTTGTCGCGCTGCTTGGCCGTAACGGTGCAGGCAAGACGACGACGCTACGCACTTTGGTCGGTCTCACGCCGGCACGCCAGGGATCGGTGACGATATTCGGCAACAAGGTCACGGCCTGGCCGCCATTTCGCATCGCGGCGCTCGGCGTGGGGTACGTTCCCGAAGGGCGCCGGATTTTTGCCAATCTCACTGTCGATGAAAATCTCCGCGTGCCGCTGGAGCGGCCGGGGCCATGGACGATTCCGCGAATCTACGAACTGTTTCCGCGACTCGCGCAGCGCAAGACGAACAAAGGTCGCCAGCTTTCCGGCGGCGAGCAGGAAATGCTCGCGATCGCACGAGCCTTGCTGATAAATCCCAAGCTGCTGTTGCTGGACGAGCCATCGCAAGGGTTGGCACCGCTGATCGTCCAGGAAGTCTTCCGCATCATCGTATCGATGCGCAGTGAAGGCATTTCCGTCCTGCTGGTCGAACAAAATGTCCGTGCAGCGGTCGAGGTCGCCGATCGGGCGTATGTGCTCGACGACGGGCGTGTCGTCTACGAGGGGCCCGCGGCGGAATTCGGCAGGGACGAAGAGCGGGTGCGAGCGCTCGCGGGGGCAAGCGCCGAAAGCTGGGAGAAGGTCTGACGGCGCGTCGGCGGCAGATGCCGCCGACGCTCACTGACGCGGTAAACCCGGCGGGCCGCGACGAGAGCTTCGTCGCGGGCCCACCGTGCCGTCATTTGCCGATCGGCGGCACCGGAATCACCCCCGGGAACACATAGGCCTGCAGCATCGCAATGATGCCGATGACGGCCGCGCCGGCTATCGAATACCAGAACACCGTGCGGAAGATCGGCCCTAGCGCGTGTGCGCGTTCCTTCGGGTCGTCGTAGCAGGCCGCGCACGCAACCATGATCGACTGCGCATCGATCATCTTGCCCATGACGCCCCCGGTCGAGTTCGTCGCCACGATCAGGATCTCGTTTAAATGGAGCTGCTGCGCGGTGATCCGCTGCAGGCTACCGAACAGCGCGTTGGACGCCGTGTCGGAGCCGGTCAGGAAGACGCCGAGCCAGCCCAAGTACGCCGCGAAGAACGGGTACATAAATCCGGCCGAGGTGAAGGCCAGGCCGAGAACCGCGTCGGTGCCCGAATAGCGGGTCAGGAACCCCAGCCCCAGCACCTGTCCGATCACCAGGACCGGAATCTTCATCCGGTGCGCGGTCTGTACGAAGGAGCTCTTCCATTGCGAGGCATTGAGCTTGAGGACCAGCCCGGAAAGAAGCGCGGCGACAAAGACGCCGGTGCCGGCTGCGGACAGCCAGTTGATCGCGAATCGCGCCGCTTCCGGCTTGGCATTGACCGGAGCCACCGGCGGCATCCGCTGCACCAGATTGTGCAGCGATGGCATGTCCCATACCGGCAGCGACAGCGTGCCGCCGAACGTCGAACCCAGCAACGTCGTGCTGAACTTGATTCCGGAGAAGAGGTTGTTGAGGTAGGCCTTGAACGCCGGCACGCCCCACAGCGCGCAACAGGCGATGAGGATCAGCCAGGGCAGCCACGCATAGAACGTTTGTCCCGCAGTGTACTTGTAAGCCCATTCCGTTTTGTCACTCGTTATGGTGGCCGTGCTCTTGCCGGCTTTGGCCAGCGCCTCGCGGTCGGACTTGAGCAGGAAGCGCGTCTTCGGATGCCAGACAAAGCGCAGGAACAAGGCGGTGCAGATAACCGAGAAGAGGCCCGAGACCACGTCGGTCATCAGATGGGTTTCGTTGATCCCCGAGGCAAACCATTGCACGATCGCGAACGTGCCGCCCGCGCACAGCGCCGCCGGCCAAACCTCGAAGGCTTCCTTCCAGGTGCCGCCTTCCATTTTCACGAACGTGACGACCAGCCAGAAAGGCACTAGGATCGACACAAAAGGTAGCTGCCGGCCGGCCATCGCGGATAGCGTCAGCTGGTCGAGTCCGCTCACGGCGGCCAGCGTTACGATCGGCGTTCCGATCGCACCCCACGCGACCGGGGCGGTATTGGCGAGCAGGTTGAGGACAGCGGATTGAAAGGGCTTGAACCCGAGGCCCACCATCACGGCCCCGGCGATCGCAACCGGGGTGCCGAAACCCGACGTGCCCTCGATGATCGCGCCGAACGAGAAGGCGATCAGCACACATTGCAGTCGCCGGTCGAACGAGATGTGGACAATCGACTCCTTCACAATCTCGAACTGGCCGCTGACGACGCTCATCGTGTACAGGAACATCGCGGCCAGCACTATCCAGATGATCCCCAGAAACCCGGACAGAATGCCGAGCGCGAACGCGGACACTGCGGACACGACGGGCATCTTGAAGAACAGGCAGACGACGAGGAACGCGGCGATGACGCCGAAGAACGCCGCGTAAGGCGCCGAGATACCCAGACGCACCGTCCCCTGCGCATCGCGGTGCCGGTGCAAGGCGATGAAATACAGCAGCGTCAGTATCGGAATCGCGGCGACGATGGTCGACAGGAAGACATTGCCCGTCGGGTCGTAGTTCTGCTGGTACATAGTCCCCTCCATGTTGCTGCGTGGGCGCAGCTTCTGATTCGCAACGTCGATTGCGGTCGTCCCGGGACAAGGCAAGGGCGCTTGGTCCGACCGGCGGCTCTATGGGGCAGCGGTGGGAGTATATGTCCGGTGGCAGCGCGATGCACGCTCGGGCTGCACGGTTCCCCCGTCGCGAGCGGCGCCGGAAGCCGATCATGACGTCGTCATTCCGCCGGAGACTCGGTCATCCCGGAGAACGACCGTTGCGAGGGCGGGGCCCGTCTTAGATTGAACCCGTTTCTGGCGCGGCGCACCCCGACAGCGGCAGGCGACGCCGAGGCGGCAGCCTGGCGGACAAGTCGAAACCGGATGGCAAGTCCATTGCCGTATGACGGTACGTTGCGCGCCTGCAGCCATCAAAGGACTTTGCCCAATCACGATTGACCTCGCGCCCAGTCATTGCATTTTCTGATCGCGAATGACACCGGGAGCCGCTATGGTTGAGATTACGGCCTGGCGTTGCGCGCGGACCGGCGCCGGTAGTAAGCTGAACGCGTGAGTGAACGCGCGCGAGGCGTTTGCACGGAGGATGCATGCTCGTCAGCGAAATTCTGCGTATCAAGGGCAACGCGCTGTTCACGACCGCGCCCGACGGCTCGGTGTTCGACGCGGTCAAGGTGATGGCGCATCACGATATCGGCTCGCTGGTGGTGATGGACCACGGCCGCATGGTCGGCATGCTGACCTTCGCCGAGGTGCTGCAGGCGCTGTCGAAGCGCCAGGGCCAGTTGGGTGATCTGAAGGTCAGCGACATCCAGGTGAACGACCCGCTGACGGCGACCACCGGACTCGACGTGATGGAGCTGCGCCGGGTGATGCTCGAGCGTCATGCGCGCTATGTGCCGGTCATCGACGGCCCGACCCTGCTGGGTGTCGTATCGTTTCACGACGTCGCGAAGGCGGTCTACGAAGAGCAGAGCTTCGAGAACCGCATGCTCAAGAGCTACATCAAGAACTGGCCGGACGCCGACGAGCAGTAGCTTGCCGGGCGGTTCTCGCCCGGATGCAAAATCCCGATTCTGCGTTGCCCGGCGTCAATCGCCGCCGAGCAAGAACATCGTCGGCCTGCCGGCAAGGCGGAGGCTGGGGGCCTTCCGCCATTGCTCGACCGTGCGCCTGACGATCTGCTCCGACGGCAAGGTCAGATCGGCAGCCACACAGAATAAGGTCCGTGGCCGGCAGACCGCCAGCACTGCGGCGACGATCGCCTCGTTGCGGTAGGGCGTCTCGATGAAGAGCTGCGTGGCGCCGCTCGATGCCGCCGCTGCGTCCAGAGAGCGCAGCGCCGCCGCGCGCGCCTCGGCGCGCACCGGCAGGTAACCGTGGAAGAAGAATTTCTGGCCGTTCATGCCCGAAGCCATCAGCGCGAGCAACAGCGCCGAAGGTCCGACCAGCGGGACGACCACGATGCCGGCGCGGTGGGCTGCCGCGACTAGCAGCGCGCCGGGGTCCGCGACGCCGGGACAACCGGCGTCCGACAGCAGCGCGGCATCCTCGCCCGCCAGGACCGGTGCGAGCAGGGCCGCCACGTCGCGTGCCGGCGTGTGCTCGTTCAGCTCGGCGAAGGCGATGTCTTGAATCGCGTGGTCGGACGGCAGTGATTTGAGAAACGCTCGCGCGGCCTTCGGCGTCTCGACGATGAAGTGACGCAGCCGCCGCGCGACCGACAGCGTCTGCGCGGGCAGGACCGACGCCGGCTCCACCGCGCCGAGGAGATTGGGCAACAGGTAGAGCTTGCCGGCCGCGCCGCGCTCGGCTGTCACAGCGGATGAAGCCCTTCGGCGATCAGCATGTCGGTCAGGCGAATCAAAGGCAGGCCGATCAATGCGGTCGGATCGTCGCTGGCCACGCGGGTGAACAGCGCGATGCCCAGCGCTTCGACCTTGACCGATCCGGCGCAATCATACGGCTGGTCGCGTTCGAGGTACGCCTTGAGCGCGTCGTCGCCTAGCTGTCGAAACGTGCTCGCAACGTCGACCAGCGCGCGTCGGCAACGGCCGCTGCGCGCGTCGAGGAGCGCCAGGCCGGTGTGGAAAACGATCGTCCGCCCCTGCATGGCGCGAAGCTGCTCCAGCGCGTCGGCGGGATCGAGCGGTTTGCCGATGGCCGTGCCCTCGAAATCGGCGACCTGGTCGGAGCCGACGATCAATGCGTCCGGATGAGCGCTCGCCATGGCGCGTGCCTTGGCCTCGGCCAGCCGGACCGCTGTATCGGCGGGGGCTTCGTCGGGCCACGGCGATTCGTCGATCGCCGGCGCGGCGACCGTAAACGGTAGCCCGAGCCGCTCAAGCAGCGCCTTGCGATACGGCGAGGCCGAGGCCAGCACCAGCGCACGCGCAATGCGAGGCGAAGTTGTTGTTTTCACAGTTTTCTTTGACACTCGTGACCAAGCCCGCTATTATGCAACGTTTGCCCTTGCCTGTAGCGGCCGGGACATGCCCCGCCGATCTGCGACTTTGTCGCAGACGCGGTGTTTGCCGGAGCAAAAGGCCAATCCAGATGGCGACTCGGACGACGGACGTCGGCGCGCACGGCCGCTTCGATGCATTCGAACTGGCTGCCTCCGGAACCGATCTGGCGGGCGAGGTCGATGCGCGCAGCCTGCCTCGCGCCGCCGATCAATTGGCAGAAGGCTCGGATGCGGCGCCGATTGCCTGGCGGATCAGCGGCGGGCACGACGGCATGGGAAGGCCTTTGCTTACGGTGCGCCTCGATGGTGTAGTGCCGCTGGTCTGCCAGCGCTGCCTGCAGCCGTTTGGGGCAACGGTAGCGCAGCAGACCGACTTGCTACTCGCGCGCAACGAGGCCGAGCTGGCGCGACTGGATGCGGAAGAGGCCGAAGTCGTGCTGGCGAACACGACGCTCGACCCGCGGAACCTGGTCGAGGACGAGCTCTTGTTGTCGCTTCCCTTGTCGCCGCGTCATGACGAGGAAGCGTGCGCAGCGGCGCGCCGTTCGATGACCGACGACGGAAAGCGCTCACCGTTTGCCGGGTTGGCAGCGTTGAAAGCGCGCAACCCGGATTGAGCGATAGGGCCAGGACGATTACGCGATTTCGGGAAGCGGAGAGCCGCTTCTGTGCCGATCGAATTTTTGAGGAGTGTAGATAATGGCTGTCCAGCAAAACAAGAAGTCGCCGTCGAAGCGCGGCATGCATCGTGCCCACGATTTTCTGCCCAATCCGCCGCTCGCGGTGGAACCGGTCAGCGGCGAGGTCCATCTTCGCCACCACATCAGCCCGAGCGGTTACTATCGCGGCAAGAAAGTGGTCAAGACCAAAGCCGACGAGTAACGACCCAAGCGTCCCGGGTCGGGCACCATCATGAGAGGAAGCGCGACCCGGACCGACCGGCGCGGCACGACGGCTCGGCCGCTCGCGCCGCACGTCGCTGGCGCTTCGATGCAGGAGGCGTCCGGCGACACGATCACCATAGCAATCGACACGATGGGCGGCGATTTCGGGCCGCCGGTGACGGTCGCAGCCGCGCTAGCCTTTCTGGCGAAAACCCCCAAGGCGAGGGTGATCCTGGTCGGCCGCGAGAACGAAGTGCGTCAGGCGGTCGCCGCGAACCGCACGATCGCAAGCGACCGTGTCGCCGTGCAGGCGGCAAGCGAAGTCGTCGAGATGCATGAGCCGCCGGCCGATGCATTGCGGCGCAAGAAGGACTCGTCGATGCGCGTAGCCATCAATCTGGTCAAGGATGGCGCCGCGCAAGCCTGTGTCTCCGCCGGCAACACCGGCGCGCTGATGGCGATCTCGCGTTTTGTCCTCAAAACACTTCCAGGCATCGATCGCCCGGCGATCGCTTCACAGCTTCCGACACGCGCCGGCGTCACCACCGCGCTCGATCTCGGAGCGAACGTCAACTGCACGCCCGCGCAGCTGGTGCAATTTGCGGTCATGGGCAGCGCGTTGGCGGCCGCAGTCGACGGCATCGAGCGTCCGACGGTCGGCCTGCTCAATATCGGCGAAGAGGACATCAAGGGCAACGACGTGGTCAAGCAGACCGGCGAGCTGCTGAAAGCCTCGGACCTCAACTATTACGGCAATGTCGAAGGCAACGACATCTACAAGGGGACGGTCGACGTCATCGTTTGCGATGGCTTCGTCGGCAATGTCGCGCTGAAGACCTCGGAGGGCCTGGCGCTGATGCTATCGGACTTCCTGCGCGAGGAGTTCACGCGCAATCCGCTGCGCAAACTCTTGATCGTGTTCGCGTTGCCGGCGATCAAGGCGTTCAAGCGGCGGGTCGATCCCCGGCGCTACAACGGAGCGACGCTGATCGGCCTCAAGGGCATCGTGGTCAAGAGTCATGGCTCGGCCGACGTGTTCGCGTTCCAGCAAGCGCTGAAAAAGGCGTACGCCGAGGCGGCAAACGGCGTGCTCGAGCGCATCGCGCGCCGCCTCGCGGCGATGCCGGTTCCGGTGCAGGCTTCCGCCGGCGGCGCGGGATCGATCGTCGATGCATAGCAGCATCGCCGGGACCGGCGGTTATCTGCCGGCGCAGATCGTGACCAATGCCGATCTTGCGCAGCGCATCGACACTGACGACGAGTGGGTGCGAACGCGCACCGGCATCCGCCAGCGCCATATCGCCGCGCCGGGCGAGCAGACCAGCGACCTGGCGCTGATCGCGGCACAGCGAGCGCTGGCGGCGGCGAAGCTTGCGCCCGACGATGTCGATCTGATCATCGTCGCGACGACGACGCCCGACATGGTTTTCCCATCGACGGCCTGCATACTGCAGGACAAGCTGGGCACGAAGAACAGCCCTGCGTTCGACGTCCAGGCGGTTTGCAGCGGTTTTGTCTACGCGCTTTCGATCGCCGACCGCATGGTGGCCAGCGGCGGCGCGCAAAATGCGCTGGTCGTCGGCGCCGAGATCTATTCGCGCATTCTCGACTGGGACGAACGCGGAACCTGCGTGCTGTTCGGCGACGGCGCCGGCGCGGTCGTGCTAGTGCCGTCAGAGCGGCCGGGCATCCTCGCGGCGCACCTGCACGCGGACGGCAGCTACCGCGACATCCTGTCGGTCCCCGGCACGGTCGCCAACGGCGCAGTGAGCGGCAGGCCGCTGTTGAAAATGGATGGACATGCCGTCTTCAAATTCGCGGTCAAGGTGCTCGCTGAAACCGCGCAGGAAGCCCTGGCGTCGGCCGGAATGGCTCCGGGCGCCGTCGATTGGGTGATTCCGCATCAGGCGAATATCCGTATCATGGAAGCCACGATGAAAAAGCTCGGCCTGCCGCTCGAGCGCATGGTCTCGACTGTCGGCCTGCACGCCAACACGTCGGCGGCATCGATTCCGCTGGCGCTCGATGTCGCGGTGCGCGACGGACGGATCCAGCCTGGTCATAACGTCATGCTTCTGGGCGTCGGCGGCGGCTTCACCTGGGGCTCGATTCTGCTGCGATGGACCTGATACTCATCTGCGTGCCGCACCGGTGCTCGTCGGATCAACGATGAAGCTCGCGATGGTGTTCCCCGGACAGGGATCGCAATCGGTCGGAATGCTGGCCGGTTACGACGCCCATCCCGCGGTGCGGCAGACTTTCGTTGAGGCGGGCGAAGTACTCGCGCAGGACCTGTGGGCTCTTGCCGCCGACGGCCCGCCGGAAGAGATCAGCCGTACCGTCAATACGCAGCCGTTGATGCTGACGGCCGACGTCGCGCTGTATCGCGCGTGGCGCGCAGCGGGTGGCCCGGAGCCGGCAATCGCCGCCGGACACAGCCTCGGCGAATACGCAGCTCTGGTGATGTCGGACGCGCTCGCGTTAGCGGAGGCGTTGCCGCTGGTTCGCTTTCGCGCGCAGGCGATGCAGGAAGCGGTGCCGGCCGGCACCGGCGCGATGGCTGCCGTCATGGGTCTCGACGACGCGGCTCTAGCCGCCGTTTGCGCTGAAGCCGCGCAGGGCCAGGTTGTCGAACCGGTGAATTTCAACGCGCCCGCTCAGATTGTGATCGCCGGTCATCGCGAAGCCGTCGAACGCGCGATCGCGCTCGCGAAGACGCGTGGCGCGAAGCGCGGTGTGCTGCTCCCGGTCAGCGCTCCGTTCCACAGCTCGCTGTTGAAGCCCGCGGCCGAGCGGCTCGAAGCCTACCTCGCTAACGTCAACTTGCGTGCGCCTTCGATTCCGGTTCTGCACAACGTCGATGTGACCAGCGCTGCGACGCCGGACGCAGTCCGCCATGCGCTGGCGCGCCAGGCAGCGAGCCCCGTGCGCTGGGCCGACACGATGCGCGCCTTCGCCGCCGGTGGCGTGACGCACATCGTCGAATGCGGGCCCGGGGCCGTCCTTACGGGGCTGGCCAAGCGCACGGTACCGGAGCTCGCCGTATATTCGACCAACGACGGCGATGCGCTGGCGGCAGCGCTGAGCGCGATCAAGGAAGCCTAGGACACTGACCATGGCACTCGACGCCAGCGTGGCCCTGGTCACCGGGGCAAGCCGGGGAATAGGCAAGGCAATCGCGGAGGCGCTGGCGCGTGACGGCGCCATCGTCGTCGGCACCGCGACGACCGACGCCGGCGCAGAGGCGATCGGCGCGTACCTTAACGAGGCAGGCAACAGCGGCGCAGGCATGCGTCTGGATTTCAACGAGGCCGCCGGAATCGACGCGACGATCAGCGCCATTCAGCAGCGCTACGGCGATGTCGCGATACTGGTCAATAACGCCGGCATCACGCGGGATAATCTGCTGCTGCGCATGAAGGACGTGGACTGGGACGCGATCATCGACACCAACCTCAAATCGGTCTACCGGCTGTCGAAGGCGGTGCTGCGCGGCATGATGAAGGCGCGTTACGGCCGCATCATCAATATCGGGTCGGTGATCGGCGTCAGCGGGAATGCCGGCCAGACCAATTACTCGGCAGCCAAGGCGGCGCTGATCGGGTTTACCAAATCGCTGGCGCAGGAGGTCGGCAGCCGCAACATCACCGTCAATTGCGTGGCGCCCGGATTCATCGACACCGACATGACCCGCGCGTTGGCGGAGGCGCAGCGCGAGAAGCTGGTGGAGCGGATTCCGCTGGGCAGGCTCGGCATGCCCGAAGACGTCGCGCAGGCAGTGGCTTTTCTCGCCTCGGCCGGCGCCGGCTACATTACCGGCGCAACGCTGCACGTCAATGGCGGCATGTATATGCAATAAGGACGTATCTGGTAAAATTGGGCGGTTGTGAAGTTCAGATCCCGTGAGGAGAGGAGAGGCATGGAAAACGTAGAGCAGCGGGTCAAGAAAATTGTCGCAGAACAACTCGGGGTCAACGAAGCGGAGATCAAGAATGAATCGTCGTTCGTCGACGACTTGGGCGCGGACTCGCTGGATACGGTCGAGCTGGTGATGGCGCTGGAAGAAGAGTTCGAAACCGAGATTCCCGACGAGGACGCCGAAAAGATCACCACCGTGCAGCAGGCGATCGATTACGTCGGCGCGCACTTGAAGAAGTAGCATCCCCCGCACCGGGCGGCCGAGAGCGGCATCGAGTCATGCTCCGGCGGCCCGGCAGTCGTCCCGCGCGGGCGGAATGCGGCCGCATGCCGGTCCGCCCATCCACGATCAACCCATGTCCAGACGCCGAGTTGTAGTTACCGGAATTGGCATCGTGTCGCCGGTAGGCACCGGCGTCCCGGTCGCCTGGGACAACATCCTTGCCGGCCGCTCGGGCATCGTCGCGATCACGCGCTTCGATGCCAGCGCCTTTCCTTCGCGCATTGCGGGAGAGGTCAAGGACTTCGACGTCACCAAATACCTGTCCGGCAAGGACGTGCGCCGCTACGACCGTTTCGTGCACTACGGGCAGGTTGCCACAATGCAGGCGGTGACCGACGCGGGCCTCGATGGCTATGGCGGCAACCTCGAACGGGTCGGGGTGTGCATCGGCTCGGGCATCGGGGGCCTGCCGATGATCGAGGATACCCACAACGCCTTTCTGCAGGGCGGTCTTCGCAAGATCTCGCCATTCTTCGTGCCGGGATCGATCATCAACATGATCTCGGGCCTGGTATCGATCCATTACGGCTATCAAGGGCCGAACCTGGCTACCGTCAGCGCCTGCTCATCGGCCAATCACAGCCTCGGGGAAGCGGCCCGCTTGATCGAATACGGCGACGCCGACATCATGGTCGCCGGGGGCGCCGAAGGAACGGTGAGCCCGCTGGGCATCGGGGGGTTCTGCGCCGCGCGAGCACTCTCGAACCGCAACGACGACCCCGCGACGGCGAGCCGGCCCTGGGACGTCGACCGCGACGGCTTCGTTCTGGGTGAAGGCTCGGGCGTGCTGGTGCTCGAGGAACTCGAGCA
>DATBBM010000088.1:0-23589 GCA_036270955.1 Casimicrobiaceae bacterium
TGACGCCGCGAGCGAAATCACGTCCCGTGCGCGTGGATCGTCCAGATGGCGAAGGCGGAATTCGACCGGGTCGGCGCCGGCGGCCTGTGCAAGCTCGTCGATGAAGCTCTCGATCGAAAAGACGTTCATGTACGCGCCCAGTGCGCGTAGCGCCGAGACGCGAACGGGCATCGCCGGAACGAAGCGATGCACCACGCGTGCACTCGGCAGGCGGTAGTAGGGGATCGCGTTACGGTCGCCACCTCCCTCCGGAAGCGGTATCGTTCTCGGCGCCGCCGGGGCGAACGGCGTCTCGAGATGCCACGCCGGCAGCAGATTCCCCGCCCCCCCCGGGCGCATGCTGTGCGTGTTGCTGGTGACCGCGTAATCCCAGGCGACGATGTTGCCGGCGCCATCGAGCGCTGCCTTGACGCTCGTCAGCATCGCCGGGCCGTACGGTTCCCACTGGTGCTCCTGCTCGCGCATCCATTGCACGCGGACCGGCCGATCGGGAAATGCGCGCGCGATCAGCGCGGCGTCGGCGCCGGCGTCGTCCGCCGCGTTGTGGCCGTAGCAGCCGGAGCCCTCGACATGGATGCATTGAACGCGATCGTCGGGAAGATGCAGCATTTCGGCGATCGCTTTGCGCAGCGGATAGACGCCCTGGCTGTGCGTCCAGACGGTCAGTGCGCCGTCCTTGAACAGGCCGACCGCGCACGACGGTCCGATCGCGCCGTGCATCTGATATGGACGGCGGTAGCTGGCCTCGAGGCTGCGCGCGCTGGCAACGGTGTTCGCTTGCCTGTCTAGATCGATGATATTGTCGGCAGGCAGTCGCTGCAGATACGAGTAAAGCTCGGCCTGGTCGGGAAGCGTGGCCCGCTCATCCCAGCGCGCGGAGGCAGCGAGCGCGCGCATTGCCTGGACCGCCTCGAACTCGTGCGCGGCAACGACCGCGACAAAGCTGCCGTCGCGCACGACCTTGAGCACGCCGGGCATTTTTTCGACCGCCGCGGACTGCAGCTCGCGCAGGCGCGCGCCGTAGCTCGGCGGGCGTACGACGCGCGCGTGCACCATGCCGGGCAGCCGCAGGTCCTGGACGTATGCCGCCCCGCCGGTCACCTTGGCGGGGATATCGACGCGCGGCATCGCCTTGCCGACGACCGAATACGTCGCCGGATCCTTGAGCTTCGATTGTCCTTCAGCACGTACTCTGGTCAGATTGTCGCCGACGAGCTCGCCGAATCCGAGCCGCCGTCCGTCGTCGGCGACGACAGCGCCGTCCTGCGCCCTGAGCCGATCGGCAGGCATACCGAGACGCTCGGACGCTCGCGCGATCAGGATCTCGCGCACCTGCGCGGCCGCGTTCATGATGGCCGTGCCGCTGTCCTTCATCGAGTTGCTGCCGGCCGTGTAACCTTCATCAGGCGTTTGCCGCGTGTCCGCGGTGATCAGGCGGATCCGCTGCGACGGCACGTACAGTTGCTCGGCGGCGATCTGGATCAACGCAGTCTTGACGCCCTGCCCCAGCTCGGCCTTGCCGGTGAACACGGTGACGCTGCCGTCGGCATCGATGCGGATCCATGAGTCCAGCATCGGATTGCTGTCCAGACTCCCGGGCAGCTTCGGACCAGCCGCCGGCTGTTGCGCGCGCAGCGACGGCGGCGCCAGCGAAAAGCCGATGATCAGCGCGCCGCTTGCGGCCAGAAATTCGCGCCGCGTCAGCGCGTGGCGCGCCGTGTCGAGCGGATTCATCCCCGACCCCTGCCGGGCGCCGCGTCTGCCGCTTGCATCGCCTGCGCCGCCCGGCGAACCGCGCGAAAGATGCGCATCTGCGTCCCGCAGCGGCACAAATTGGGCATCATGTGGCGGCGAATCTCGGCGTCCGACGGCGAAGGATTCTTCTCCAGCAGCGCCTGGGCACGCATGATCATTCCGGCGATGCAATAGCCGCATTGCGCCGCCTGCTCGTCGATGAACGCGCGCTGGAGAGGGCCGGGGTTCTCGATCGTGCCGAGTCCTTCGACGGTCTTGATCTTTCGTTTGGCCAGCACCCCAATCGGCGTCAGGCAGGAAAACACCGCTTCGCCGTCGACCATCACCGTGCACGCGCCGCACTGGCCCAGACCGCAACCGAACTTGGCGCCGTTCATCGCCAGATGATCGCGCAGCACGTAGAGCAGGGGCGTATCCGGGGCCGCATCGACGCTCTGCGTCTTGCCGTTGACGTTGAGCTCAATCATTGCTCATTTTCATCCTTGTGCTGGATGATGTCTCGTGCCTGCCGCGAAACATCGGGCCACGGAGAGCTGTTGGCAAAGTGTACGCGCAAGTAAGCCAGCAGCGAGGCGAGCTGCTCGTCGGTCAGCGCGCCTGCGAAGCCCGGCATCACGACGCCCTTCTGACCGGGCTCGGGCCAGATGCCTTGGAGCACGATGTGCAAGGCGTTGCGCGGATCCGGTGCATGAAGCGACGCGGTCTGCGCCAACGGAACTGTGCGGATCGACGATATGGCGCTCGCGCCTTCGTCGTGACAGCTGGCGCAGGCCCCGACAAAAATCGCGGCGCCCGTCTGCACCCGCGATTCGTCCGGGCTCGCCGCAACGGTCCGCACGGCGGCAGCTTCCTTTTTTCCCATGATATCCACCAGGTACGTCGCCATCGCGCGAATGTCCGCTTCGGGAACGTCGGCCAATTCGTGCACGACCGGCGCCATCGGCCCCGCGGCGTGGCCGTGCTCGTCGTCCCAGCCCTGTCGGAGATACCGGGTCAACTGGTCGACCGTCCACGCGATCGGCGCGGGCGACGACGCATTGATCGCGGTCGCATACCATCTTTCCGCTTCACCGCCGCCGAGGTAAAGCTCTTTCCTTTCGGCGCCCGTTGCATTGCGCGGCGTATGGCACGCGCCGCAATGGCCGAGCCCGTCGACCAGGTATGCGCCGCGGTTCCATTCGGCGGACCGGCCGGGATCGGAGCGGTAGACACCCCTTTCGAGGTACAACGCCTTCCAGGCCGAAAGCATCGGACGGAGGTTCATCGGAAAAGCGAGTCGATTCGGCGGCACCGTCGCACGCACCGGATCGCGTGTCATGATGAACGCATAAATAGCCCTGACGTCTTCATCGGTGACGCGCGCGAAGTGATCGTAGGGAAAGGCCGGGTATAGATTGCGGCCGGCGCGATCGACGCCGTCGTGCATCGCACGCAGGAAATCGGCTTCGGTCCAGGCTCCGATCCCGGTTTCGACATCGGGCGTGATGTTGGTGGAATAAATGACGCCGAACGGTGTTTCCAGCGCGAGTCCGCCGGCGAAGGATTTGCCGCCTGGCCGGGTATGACAGGTCGCGCAATTGCCGATCGCGGACAGTGGCGCGCCGCGGGCGATCAGGGCTGCATCGAATGAATGGTTACTGGCCGGTGCGCCAGGCGCATCGCCAAATACCGGTGCGATCAAGGCCCCAGCCGTAACCACCGACATCGCCACACCGCCAAGCAGGCTGCGCGTCTTCATGCCGACATAGAGCGCCGGAAAACGATTCCGTTCCGTTCGGCCAGGAGGCTCACGCTAGCGCACACGCGGGGCGGCGACCGAAACAAAGGATTCGAAGATGACTGCCGTGCACAGCAGCGGGCGATCGAGCCCGCCAGTTTATATCGCCGGAGGCTTTTCGGTTCATTCCTGTGCATTGCTACTGACGGCGAGCGGTACCGGACCTTCACGTAGAATATCAATAACAAACACGGGAGGACGGGTGCGCGTACGCTTCTGGGGTACTCGCGGATCGATCGCGACGCCGGGTCCAGGCACGGTCCGGTTCGGTGGCAATACGTCGTGCGTCGAAGTAACCACGAACGCCGGCGCCACCCTCATCCTTGATTGCGGAACCGGCGCCCGCGAACTCGGGGACGCGCTGATCGCGCGCGCCGCCGGGCCGATCAACGCGACGATCCTGCTAAGTCATACCCACTGGGATCATATCCAGGGTTTTCCCTTTTTCGCTCCGCTGTTCGTCGCCGGGAACCGGTTGACCGTCTGCGGTCCGGAAGGCAGCGCGCGATCGTTGCGCGACGTTTTGACCGGGCAGATGGAATTCACCTATTTTCCGGTCGAGATCGGCCAGCTTCCGGCAAGCATCAGCTTCCGGGAGCTCGAAGAAGGGACGCACGAAATGAACGGCGTGCGAGTCATCGCCCAATACCTGCATCATCCTGCAATGACCCTGGGCTACCGCATCGAGGCCGACGATGCGGTCCTCGTCTACCTCTGCGATCACGAGCCGTTTTCCGAAACGTTCTCGCACGACAGCCGCGCCCGGTTCAGCGCCGACGACATTGCGCACGAAGGGGACCGCCGCCACGCGCGCTTCATGGCGGGTGCCGGGCTGGTGGTCCACGACGCCCAGTACACGCCGGAGGAATACCCGTCCAAGAAGAATTGGGGTCACAGCACCTACGAGTACGCCGTCGATATTGCCGCGGCAGCGGGGGTGCGTGCGCTGGCGCTGACTCACCACGATCCCGCGCACGACGACGGTTTCATACTCGAGGTCGAGAATCGCGCCCGCGCTTATGCGAAACGATTCGGATACGCCATCCACGTCTGCTGCGCCTACGAGGGCCTCGATCTTGCAGTCGAGCCGCATGGCGCTCGGCGGCTGGCCGACGCGCCGCCCGCGCCGCAATCGGGCCGGGACCCAAGCCGAGGGGCCCGCATCTTGGTCGTCGACGACGAGCCCGACCTGCGCACCCTCGCGAACCTTGCGCTCAGCCAGGATGGCCACGTCGTTGTCGAAGCCTCCAGCGGCCAGGAAGCGCTGGCGCTGATCGATGCTGCGATGCCCGATCTGGTCTTGCTGGATCTGTTGATGCCCAAACAGGGGGGGCTCGAGGTGCTGAAGATCCTTCGTTCCAAACCCGCGACCGCCGCGTTGCCCGTGATCGTGCTGACCGGGATAGACGACGAGAGCACGACGCGCGCCGGCTTCGAGTTCGGCGCGACCGACTTTCTGACCAAGCCGTTTTCGATCCCGCAACTCGCCGCACGCGTACGCGCCTGTCTTGCCCGGACCGGAACCGGAGACGCCGCCACGGCACGATGATCGGCTGCGGCGCGGCCGATTCGGGGCCCGATCGATAACGCAGCACCCGGTTCGAAGCGCGGCGTCACCTCGCACCACCTGCCGCGTTTTGGGGCTTGCACTTTTTCGTTTATCCCCTATCTTATGTGTTTGTAGCTCCCGCCCGTCGCCACCTTTCCCGTGAAGAAAACCGCCTCGTTCCATCCCGCTGTCGACCGCTGGTTTCGCAAGCACTTCGCCGCCCCGACCGAGGCGCAGGCCGGTGCTTGGCCGGCGATCCAGGCCGGCCGCAATGTTCTGGTCGCGGCGCCGACCGGGTCCGGAAAGACGCTGGCCGCCTTCCTCGCCGCGATCGACAGCCTGATCCGCCGCGGCGTCGAGGCGCCGCTGCCCGACGAGACGCTGGTCGTCTACGTTTCGCCGCTGAAGGCCCTGTCCAACGATATCCAGAAGAATTTGTCGCTGCCGCTCGCGGGCATCCGCGAAGAGCTCAAAGCGCTCGATTTGCCCGACGTCGAGATTCGCACGCTGGTTCGCACCGGCGACACGCCGCAGGCCGAGCGCGCCGGCATGCGCAAGCGGCCGCCGCATATCGTCGTCACCACGCCCGAGTCGCTGTATGTTCTGCTCGGCTCCGAATCGGGTCGGAAGATGCTGGCGACGACGCAGACTGTCATCGTCGACGAGATCCATGCGCTGGCCGGCAACAAGCGCGGCAGCCATCTCGCGCTGTCGCTGGAGCGTCTGGCGGCGCTGACGGAAAAACCGCCGGCGCGCATCGGCTTGTCGGCAACGCAGAAACCGATCGAGGAGATCGCCCGTTTTCTGGTTGGCGTACGCAAGGGCGCGCGCGGCGATTGCGCGATCGTCGATGCCGGACACATCCGTGCGCGCGATCTCGCGATCGAGGTGCCGTCCTCGCCGCTCGAAGCGGTCATGTCGAACGAAGTGTGGCAAGAGGTTTACCGGCGGCTGTCCGATCTCGCGCTCGCGCATAGAACGACGCTGATCTTCGTCAACACGCGCCGCATGGCCGAGCGCGCCGCCCGCCACCTGTCGGAGCTGCTCGGCAGCGAGCACGTCACCGCGCACCACGGCAGCATGGCAAAGGAGCTGCGCCTCAAAGCCGAGCAGCGTTTGAAGCGCGGCGAGCTGAAGGTACTGGTCGCCACCGCTTCGCTCGAGCTGGGCATCGACATCGGCGATGTCGAGCTGGTCTGCCAGCTCGGTTCGCCGAGATCGATCGCGACATTTCTGCAGCGCGCGGGGCGCGCGAGCCACCAGGTTGGCGGCGTGCCCAAGGCGCGCATTTTTCCGCAGTCGCGGGACGAATTGGTCGAATGCGCGGCGCTGCTCGACGCCGTCCGCCGCGGCGAGCTCGACAGGCTGATCATTCCGCCCAAGCCGATGGATGTGCTGTCGCAGCAGATCGTCGCCGAGGTCGCGGCTCAGGAGTGGAAGGAGGACGCCCTGTTCGACCTCGTCCGGCGCGCCTATCCGTACACGAACTTGACACGCGACCAGTTTCTCGACGTCGTGCGGACGCTGTCCGAAGGGTTCAGCACGCGCCGCGGACACCGCGCCGCCTACGTCCATCGCGACGCGGTCAACGGCGTGCTGCGCGGGCGGCGCGGTGCTCGCCTTACCGCGCTGACCTCGGGCGGTGCGATTCCCGACAATGCCGATTACGAGGTGGTGCTCGAGCCCGCCGGGCAGACGGTCGGCACCGTCAACGAAGACTTCGCGGTCGAAAGCCTCGCCGGCGACATTTTCCAGCTGGGCAACACCTCATACCGAATCCTGCGCGTCGAAGCCGGTCGCGTGCGGGTCGACGATGCGCACGGACAACCGCCGACGATCCCGTTCTGGCTGGGCGAAGCGCCGGCACGCACCGACGAGCTGTCGCACTCGGTATCGCGTCTGCGCGAGGAGATTGCCGGGCGGCTGAACGGACAAGGCGACAAGCAGGGTGCGTTCGAACAGGTCGTGGAGAACATCGGCCTGAGCGAGCAGGCCGCCGGGCAGCTGGTCGATTATCTCGCCTCGGCCCACGCGGCGCTCGGGACGCTGCCGACCCAGAAAACGGTCGTCTTCGAGCGCTTCTTCGACGAATCGGGTGGAATGCAGCTGGTGATCCACTCGCCGTTCGGCAGCCGGATCAACCGCGCCTGGGGACTCGCGCTGCGCAAGCGTTTCTGCACCAAGTTCAACTTCGAGCTGCAGGCGGCCGCTACCGAAGACTCGATCGTGCTGTCGCTGTCGACTAGCCACAGTTTTCCGCTCGAAAGCGTCGCGCACTATTTGAACGCCAAGACGGTGCGGCCGCTTCTCGTCCAGGCGCTGCTCGACGCGCCGATGTTCGGCGCGCGCTGGCGATGGATCGCTGGAACGTCGCTGGCGCTGCCGCGCTTTCAGGGCGGCAAGAAAGTTCCGGCGCCATTGCAGCGCATGCGGGCGGAGGATCTGATGGCGGCGGTTTTCCCCGACCAGATCGCCTGCGCCGAGAATCTAGCCGGTCCGCGCGAAATCCCCGACCATCCGCTGGTCGCGCAGGCAATACACGACTGCTTGTACGAAGCGATGGACGTCGAAGGTCTGGAGCGCGTCCTCGCCGACATCGAGTCGGGCCGGGTGGCGGTCATCGCGCGCGACTTGACCGAGCCCTCGCCGCTGGCGCTCGAAATTCTGACCGCGCGGCCGTACGCGTACCTCGACGACGCACCGCTGGAAGAGCGCCGCGCCCAGGCGGTGATGGGCCGGCGTTGGCTGGACGACGCCAGCGCGGCCGATCTCGGCCGTCTCGATGTGGCCGCGATCGAGCGGGTCCGGGCTGAAGCGTGGCCGGAAGCAGCGAATATCGACGAGCTGCACGACGCTCTGCTCGGTCTGGGCTTTGTCGCGCCGGACGAGGTCGATCGGCAGCCTTCGTGGGGCGAGCTGCTCGATTCGCTCGCGGCCGAGCGCCGTGCGACCTGCGTTTTGGCAAGCGTCGAGGATCGGCGCAGCGCGACAGACACACGGTCGATGTGGGTCGCTGCGGAGCGCCTGCCGCAATTCCACGCCTTGTATCCGAATGCACGTCTGACGCCGACGATCGAAGCACCGGTGGAGTTCAGAGAGCGGACATGGGCCCGCAACGAGGCGCTGACCGAAATCGTGCGCAGCCGGCTGGAAGGACTGGGGCCCGTCACGACCGGCGCGCTCGCCGATTCGATGGCGTTGCCGCGCGACGAGATCGAGGCCGCGCTGGCCAGGCTGGTCACCGAAGGCTCGATCATGAGCGGCTCCTTTACGCCGGGCGCACCGGAGACCGAATGGTGCGACCGCGCGCTGCTCGCGCGCATCCACCGCTACACGGTCAAGCGGTTGCGGCAGGAGATCGAGCCGGTTTCGACCAGGGATTTTCTTCGCTTTCTGTTCCGCTGGCAGCATGTCATTCCGAACGAGCAGCGGCAGGGCCCCGACGCGCTCGATGCGGTCATCGCGCAGCTGCAGGGTTTCGAGGCGCCGGCGGCGGCGTGGGAATCCGAGATTCTTCCGGCGCGTCTGGAGGACTACGAGTTCACCTGGCTGGACGATTTGTGCCTTTCCGGCCGCGTCGTCTGGACCCGGTTGAGTCACACGGCGAATCCGGCCGCAGCTGGTCGCGGTCCGATCCGCACGACGCCGGTCACCCTGCTGCCGCGACGCAGCGCGCCGCTGTGGACCCGCGCTGCACCGCCGCCCGTGATCAAGATCGAGGAATTGGGCTCGCGCGCCCGGGCCGTCATCGAGATCCTTCGCTCGCACGGGGCGTCGTTCTACGACGAGATCGTCCAGGCCACCGGCTTGTTGCGCACGCAGGTCGAGGATGCGCTGGCCGAGCTGGTTGCGGCGGGATTGGTCGCCTCGGACAGCTTCGCCGGCTTGCGAGCGCTGCTGACACCGTCGGAAAAGCGCAAGCCGCTTGGCAAGACAAGACGGCACCGGCGCTCGCCGCTGTTCGGCATCGAAGAGGCGGGGCGGTGGTCGCTGGTCAAGCGAACGCCGCCTGGCGAGGCGACCAAGCGCGCTTATTACGAGCCCGACCAGGACATGGTCGAGCACATCGTCCACGCGCTGCTGCGGCGTTATGGCGTGGTTTTCTGGCGCTTATTGCAACGCGAAGCGCCATGGCTGCCCGCCTGGCGCGACATGCTACGCGTGCTGCGACGGCTGGAGGCGCGCGGCGACATCCGCGGCGGACGCTTTGTCGCAGGATCATCGGGCGAGCAATTCGCGCTTCCCGAAGCGATCACGATGTTGCGTGAGACACGGCGCGCGGAGACATCGGGGACGCTGGTGTCGGTCAGCGGCGCGGATCCTTTGAACCTGGTCGGCGTGATCGCGCCGGGCGCGAAAGTGCCGGCGCTGCTGAACAATCGCGTGCTCTATCGCGACGGTGTTGCAATCGCGACGCTGACCGGCGGAGAAATCACGTGGCTCGAGCACCTTCAGCCCGCCGAGGCCCGCGCCGCGGAGGACGCGCTGGTCAAGCGGCAGATCGGCTCACCGTTGCTGGCGTATCTGCGCTAGACCCGTTCGCGGCATGGCGGCCACCAACCCTCCAGGAGCCCTGCGGAATCCGTGGATCGTCACGGTCGCGGCTGCCGCTATCCTGATGGTCACGATGGGGGCGCGGCAATCACTCGGGTTGTTCGTCTCGCCGCTGAACAGCTCGACGGGTCTCGGCATTACGACGATCAGCCTGGCACTCGCAGTCGGCCAATTCATATGGGGCGCCGTCCAGCCGGTGGCCGGCGCGGTCGCCGATCGATACGGTCCCGGCAAGGTACTGGTGGTCGGGTTACTCGTGCTTTCGATCGGCACCGCCCTGACCCCGTTCATGACTTCCGGCTTCGGACTCATCGTTTCTCTGGGGCTTCTGTCGGCAATCGGCTCGGGGGCGGGTAGCTTCTCGGTGCTGATCGGTGCCGCGGCCCGCCAGCTGACCGAAGACCGCCGCGGCAAGGCAGCAGGCATCATCAACGCAGGCGGCTCGTTCGGACAATTCGTCTTCGCCCCGATCTCGCAAGCGTTGATCCAGGCGCTGGGATGGATGGGTGCGATGTGGTCGCTGGCGGTGATCACCCTGGGGGCCCTGCCGCTTGCACGGGTGGTCAGCCCGCCTGCGCCGGTGCATCACCAGGCAGCCGGCGGGTCCGCGCCGTGGGACGCGGTGCGCCACGCAATGCGCGACCGCAGCTACCTGCTGCTGCACGCCGGCTTTTTCACCTGCGGATTTCATATCGCGTTTCTGGTGACGCACCTGCCGGGCGAAGTAAACCTTTGCGGGCTGCCGCCGTCGGTCGCGAGCTGGTCGCTCGCGCTGATCGGACTCGCCAATATCGTCGGCAGCCTAGTTGCCGGCACGAGCACCGCGCACTTCCGCAGCAAATACATACTCGCCTTGATGTACGGCTCGCGCGCGCTGCTGATCGGCTGGTACCTGATGGCGCCCAAAACCGAGTGGACGTTCTACTTCTTTGCGGTGGGGCTGGGCCTGACCTGGCTCGCGACGGTCCCGCCTACGGCGGCCATCGTGGGCAAGCTTTTCGGCATCCGCTATCTGGCGACGCTGTTCGGCCTGACCCTGCTTTCGCACCAGATCGGCGGATTTCTCGGCGCGTACCTCGGCGGCATCGCGATAGAGCAATCCGGCAATTATCTGTGGATGTGGTACGCGGACATGGCGCTCGCCGCCGCGGCCGCGCTGGTCAACTTGCCGATTCGCGAGGCTTCGGTTGCACGCGCCGCTGTCCCCGCGTGAGTGCCTTGCGTTAGAATTGGCGCGCACATCGATCCGACTCCCGTGTTTGACCTGACCGTCCCGCCGAATGCCTCCGATCACGCCATCGGTCCGGCGCATTCATCGGTCACGCTCGTCGAGTACGGAGATTTCGAATGTCCGAACTGCAAGCAGGCCGCCCCGGTAATCAAGCTGTTGCTCGAGCGCTTCACCGGCCGCATTCGTTTCATCTTTCGCAATTTCCCGCTGGAAGAAGTCCATCCGCACGCCTTGCAGGCAGCTGAGGCGGCCGAGTGCGCGGGCGGCCAGGGAAAATTCTGGCCGATGCATGATCTGCTGTTCGCCAACCAGGCTCACCTGAAGCCGCACCAGTTACGCGATTACGCGGAGCGGCTGCAGCTCGACATGGGGCGCTATGACCTCGAAATGGATGATCACGTTTACCTGCAACGCGTGCGAGAACACATGCAGAGCGGTCGTGAGAGCGGCGTCCGCGCTACTCCGACGTTCTTTCTCAACGGAAGGGTTCAGGACGTATCCTTCGGCTTGAGCACGCTGTTCGCAGCGGTGGAGGCGGCGCTGGCGAAATAGGCTGAGGGGAAGAGGCTCGCAAAGGTCGCGGAAAGCATCCCCAACCGAGCTAGGGCCGAGCAATATCAAAGCAGGAGCTTCGCTCGGCTCGACGCGCAATGAGCGGATTCACGGCACCACCGTCCGACGCCGGCGTCATTCGCGCTTCGCCGTGCGATTCGCCTTGCGCGCCTGCCGCAGCATCGTGGATCCTGGCGGCAACGATCCTCGCCTCGAGCATGGCGTTCATCGATGGAACGGTCGTCAATGTCGCTCTGCCAGCGCTGCAGCAGCAGCTGAACGCCAGCCTGGTCGACGTCCAATGGGTGATTGAAGCGTACGCGCTGTTCCTCGCGGCGTTGCTGCTGGTCGGTGGCGCCGCCGGCGACCGTTTCGGGCGCCGCCGCGTCTTCCTGCTCGGCGTGGCCTTGTTCGCGGTCTCCTCGCTCGGATGCGGACTCGCCGGGAGCGTGCGCGAGCTCGTCCTGGCTCGCGCGCTGCAGGGTATCGGCGCGGCGCTGCTCGTCCCCGGCAGCCTGGCGATCATCAGTGCGTCGTTCGTCGAGCACGACCGCGGCAAGGCGATCGGAACGTGGTCCGGCGCGACTGCGATCACCGCCGCTCTCGGGCCGGTGCTCGGCGGCTGGCTGATCGATCACGTATCGTGGCGAGCGGTATTTTTCATCAACCTGCCTTTGGCCGCGGCCGTCATCGCCATCGCTCTGCGGCACGTGCCCGAGAGCCGCAATACCGACGCGCGGGGAAAGCTCGACTGGCCAGGCGCGCTGCTGGTGACGCTGGGCCTGGGCGGCGTCGTCTACGGCCTGATCGAATCGTCCAACGGAGGTTGGTTTCAGCCGCGCATCCTCGCTTCGCTGCTGGGTGGCGCTGCAGCGCTGGCGGCCTTTGTCGCGGTGGAAATTCGCCAGCAGGCGCCGATGATGCCGACTCGACTGTTTCGCTCCAGAACGTTCACCGGAGCGAATCTGCTTACGTTCCTGCTCTATGGGGCGCTCGGCGGAAGCCTCTTTTTCGTTCCGCTGAACCTGATCCAGGTGCAGGGCTACTCGACGACCGCCGCCGGCGCCGCGATGCTGCCGTTGATTCTCCTGCTGTCGATCCTGTCGCGGTGGTCGGGCGGCCTGGTCGACCGTTTCGGCGCGAAGCGGCCCTTGGTCGCCGGCCCGGCGGTCGCAGCCTGCGGCTTCGCGCTGTTCGCGATCCCGGGCACCGGCGGCAGTTACTGGATCACATTCTTCCCGGCCGTCGTCGTCCTGGGCATCGGGATGTCGATCAGCGTCGCTCCGCTGACGACGACGGTGATGAACTCCGCCGAGGCGGGTTTTTCCGGCGCCGCATCGGGCATCAACAACGCGGCATCGCGCGTTGCGTCGCTGCTCGCCGTTGCCGTGTTCGGGCTGATCATGGCCTCTATGTTCAACCGCAGCCTGCACAGCCGCCTCGAGGCGGCCGCGGTTGCGCCGCAGGTGATCGAGGCCGTTGAACTGCAGCGAGACAAGCTCGGCGCCATCGAACTTCCGAAAAGCATCGGTGCGGCTGACGAGGCTTCGGCAAGACAGGCGATCGCACAAGCATTCGTAACCGGCTTTCGCGCGATCATGCTGATTTGCGCTGCGCTCGCGCTGACGAGCGCGGCAAGTGCCTGGGCGTTGATAGGAAGCGCCAGCCCGCCGGGGCCGCGCAGCCGGACGGCTGAGCCCGGCTGATCACCGGGTCGGCCACAAATCAAGGCTTGCTGGTTAGCCTCAATCGAGCGTCGTCCGGGTCTTCGCAGCAATGCTCAAGGTTTCGCGACATAGAAATTATAGGTGGCGCGATAGTTCACCCGTGCGATCTTGCCCAGCTGCGCTTGATCGCATCCGTCGGCGGGCGCCTTTCCGCCCGAGGTATCCAAGCGTTGAACACTCCGCGTCTTGCCGAAGATCCCGTTCCCTTCCGCGGACGTCGCGGTAAGCAACAGCCATGGAATGGCGTTGGCGTCTGGACCGTCGGCGCGCTCCTTGGCGGCAGCGGCAACCTTGCTGCCGTCGTCGGCTTCCCACGTAGGGCCCGCGTAGTGCTTTCCGATCCTCTTTCCGGTCTTGTCGAACAGTTCCGCCTCCGGAGCCTTGAAGATCCACTCGAAACGCGCCGGGTCGGCCTTGCTGACGCCGCATTCATAGATCTGTACGCCGCGGGCCTGCACACTCACCGCTAGCGTTTCCGTTGCTGGCACCCTGAGATTTTCCGGCACGTCGGCCGAGGCAACGCCGCAAAGACAAGTGAGAACGGATGCGGTTGCTATCAGGTTTGCAGCGGCCGGTCTCATGTCCATTCCTTTAGCGAATGTGTTAAGCGCCACGATCGTCTATTCCGGAAGCGTCTCGCCCGACCCGCCCATCTCCTTGGGCATATCCTTCATCTTGGGCAGGCCGTCTTTGATGCGGAGCACGGTCTCCGCGTAGTTGACATGAAGCTGCGGCTCGTGGCGATAGGTCGGGATCGTCGCAGCGTACACGTCGACGACTCCCCACAACGGATGATCGGTCAGCAGATGTCCGCCGCAGGTCTTGCAGAACTTGCGGTAGCTCTTCTCGGTATTGTGGTGGACGCCGACGCTGCCCTCGCCTTTGGTGAACTTCAAGGCCTCGGGTTTCCACAGACTGAATGCATTTACCGGTGCGGCCGACCAGCTGCGGCACGACGCGCAATGGCAATAGCCTGCCGCGACCGGATCGCCGGTGACGACGATCTCGACGGCTCCGCAGAAACAGCGTCCCCTGTAGGTCTGATTCATCGTCTCTCTCTCTTGAGAATTAGTATATCGATCGAAAACTCGGGTGTCGATCACGCGGGCCGCTAATCCGTCAGACTACGCGAATTCGATCTGTGTTGTCGCCGACATTCTTGCGCCTCGAATCTCGCCCGAGCGGGACTGAGGTATTCTTCACCATCGACCAATCCCGGAATGTCAATCTCCACCGGAGCCGTCGCGAGGTCGAACCGTGCTTCCGCTGGAGGCTTCTCCGCCGCCAACGTATACGCTTGCGCACTGACCGACTCGAGTTGTGCCGGCAGGACCACCATTGTCGCCATCGTGACCGCGGCCATCGCGACCGCGGTCAATCCCAGAGCGGCGCGAGGTGTTGACGTTTCATAACGGTTCATATGCCAATCCTTTAGATGGTTGTCGCAGCGAGCGCGCTTTCGATCGCCCAATCCGGGTACCGGGCGCCGATGCGCGCGCGCACCCGGAAGCCATGCAGTGTAAGGAGGATGCGCAGCAGCTAGACTTCAAGCACCAGCCGTTTTTGTTTCGATTGTTTCGTGCGTTCCCGACGCGATGCACCTCGGAAGCGAGGCTGGCGTGACGCAAAGCCTGCGCGGCTAGCCCGTACCGGGGCGCGACCGCCGGTCGCTAAGCTACGTTGGGGCGCGGAAGAGCGCCGTCCATAGCCAATTCGGCGACGACGCGGCGCACTTCGCTCGGCAGGAACGGCTTCTCGATCACCGGACGTCCGCTCTCGGAGACGAATTCGCGCAAGGCGGAAGCGAGCGTATCACCCGTCACGAATACGACTCGCACGCCGCGTCCCGGCCAGCGCCGTTCGATCTCCTGGTAGAGCGCGCGGCCATCGAGATCCGGCATGCGGACATCCGTCAGGATCACATCGTAGTGCTCGACCGCCATGTGCTGGAGGGCTTCGCGACCGGAAGCAACGGTCACCACGCGGTGCTGCGCGGACACCAGGATTTCGGCGAGCGTCTCGCGAATCTCGGCCTCGTCATCGATGACGAGGATCGTGCGGCGGGAGGCGTCCGCCTTCAAGGGAATTGGGGATTCGACCGCGCTCGCGGCAACGGCGCCGAGGGGTAACGCGATCGAAAACTCGGCGCCGCCACCCGCAGGGCAGGCGACGGTCAACGTGCCTTCGTGGGCTTCGACGATCCCGAGGCTTACCGCCAGGCCGACACCGAGGCCGATTCCCGTCGGCTTTGTCGTGAAGTACGGCTCGAATATCCTCGCGCGAAGATGCGCCGGAATTCCGGGGCCGTTGTCAGCCACGGTGACGCGAACGAGCTGCGCACGCCTGTCGAAACCACTGGTCACACGTATGTGCCGCCCGCCGGGATGGTCCTGGAGCGACTGTTGCGCGTTGATGATCAAGTTGAGCAGCACCTGGTGGAGCTGGTCGGCGTCGGCGTGAATCAGCGGAATATCTTTGGCGAGATCCAGCTTGACTTCTATGCTGCTTGTGCGAACCGGATAAGCGGTGATGTCCAGTGCCGCCGCAATGACATCGTTGATCGCCACCGGACCGCGTTCGGGTTGCTGTTGCCGGGCCATGGCGAGGAAGGTCCGTACGATGCGCGCGCATCGTTCGGCGGCAGTTCTGATCTTCAGCGCCGCAGTCTGCGCGGCCGGATTACCCTGCTCCTCGAGCAACACCGCCCGCGCCACCACCACCGACAGCGGATTGTTGAGTTCATGTGCGACGCCGGCAAGCAGCGAACCCAGCGCAGCGAGCTTTTCGCGCTGATATAACGATTCCCGCTGTCGCGTCAGCTCTTCCGTGGAGCGCTTCTTTTCGGTTATGTCCCGGGCGATCGTCAGCACGTGCGGCTGTCCTTGATACTGCATCGGGATGCCGTGCACCTCGAGCTCCAGAGGCGACCCGTCCTTGCGTCGATCAGTCACTTCCGAATGCAACGATTCGCCGGCCGCCACCGCCTTGAGGAATTCGGTGTGGTAGCAGGGGCCGGTGTCGCTGGCCAGCGGCAGTGCCGGCGAGTCTCCGTCACCATAGCCGTACATGCGCCACAAGGCGGGATTCGTATCGACGATCTCGCCTGCCGCATTCCACAGCGCCAGCCCGTCGGTCGATGCATTGAACATGGCGCGATACTGTTCTTCGCTCGCCCGTAGCGCCGCCTCGGCCAGCTTGCGGCCCGTGATATCGCGCGCGAGTGCCAGTATTCGTTCCTGTCCTCCTATGGTCACGCGCCTAACGAATACTTCGTGCCACCGCAAACTGCCATCCTTGCTCTTGCCATGCCATTCGATGCGCAGCTCCTCTCCGGCCGCGGCACGCGCCATCAGGTCCATCGCATCTTGATGGGTATAGGGGCGCTCGCCGCTGCCGAGTTCGCCGACGTTGAGACTCAGGAATTCCTCGCGGCTGTAGCCGAAGGTGGCACAGGCTTTGAGGTTGGCATCGACGATGGCTCCCGTTTCAATGTCGTGAACGAAAATGGCGTCCTCGGCAGCATCGAAAATCGACCGGTAGCTGGCCTCGGACACCCGCAGCGCTTCCGCCGCGCGCATCCGCTCGGCAATATCCTGGCGCAACCGCGTCTGCGTGGCAGCGACCTTGAGCGCCATGCCGTCGAAGGCGCGGCCCAGCCGAGCGAGCTCATCGCTCCCCCTGAGACCGCTTCGAGCTTCGAGATTTCCCGCGGCGAGCTCTTCCGCCGCGTGCACCAGCTTCGCCGTCCGCCGGGTCAGAAGGAAATGAAATATCAACCACATCGCCAGAGCGAGCACCGTCACCCGGCCGGCCCAGTAGAGCGATTGTTGGAGAACCTGTGCTCGAGCTTCCGCCCTGTACCTTTTGAGATCGTAGCCCAGGAAGACGGTACCGGTCCGGGACGGACGCAGAGCCTCACGCTCACCGCCCATCAGGATGCCGGCATGGCCGAGCAATTCGCTGCGATTCGAGTCGGTCGTCATTCCGGCACGGCGTTCTCGAATGGCCGCCGCGGCCTGCTCGAGATCGAACTGGGGTAATACCTCGGTTATCTGCCTGCCCAGCCACGCGCGCCGCGTTGCGGTGATGACCACGTTCCGGTCATCCGTCATCGCCGCAAAAGTGACGTCGTGGTTATGCGCCAGCACCGCGATTTCGTGCTGCGCGGCATCCATATCACCCTTGAGCAGCAGATACTCCATCGTGCTTTGCAAGCGAGACATCTCCTGCGCCAGCCGCTTGCGGCTGTCTTCCTCCGCTGCGCGCTCGGCCTGGGGCACGTGATACAGCAGGTTTACCGTGCTGAGCGTCGCCGCAAAGCTGAGCAGAACGAGCGGAACGGTAAGCTTGAGGGACGCTGGAACGCGGATCGTCATTGGTCCCCCAAGACGGGACTCATCTGGCCAGGTTCGCCAGCGGCCCCGGAGCGAGCAGCCCTTCGATGTCGAGTTCGGCGTGCAACAGCTTCGCGTCGACCATCAAGCTCATCAGCCTCCGTCCGGCTACCGCCAAAGCCGGACTCGCCCCGCTGAGCATCTTGAGATTTTCGTCGCGGGAAGGAACATGCAGACCCTTCTGGGCGTCCAGGAACTGTTCGCCGCTCGTTTGCTGGCGAATGCCCATGCGCCGCGCCGCATCCTTGGGGTCGCGTTTCATGTAGTCGATCGCGTCGAACCAGCCGGCAAGCAGCGACTGTATGGCTTTGGGCTCCGTGTCCAACACGGAGGCACGCACCGCCAGCAGATCGACTATCTCGCCCGGAATCTGAGTGCTGTCGAACAGCGTCTTGGCGCCATCCCGGAGAAATTGGGCGCGATACGGATCGAACGTGACGGCGCCATCGACCTGCCCCTTTTCGAACGCACTCGTCTGCTCGTTCGACTCCAGGTGCACGACGTTGACGTCGCTCGCCTGCATGCCATTGACGGCCAGGGCCCTGCTCAGCACGAACGCGCCAAGGGCGCTGCTTTCGACGGCGACCGACTTGCCTTTGAGGTCCTTCATCGTCCGCATGCCGCTACGGCCCACGACCACGTCGGCCCCGTGCGAAATGTCGACGACCAGGATGATTCGCGGCTGAAGGCCGTCAGCGGCCAGGCCGAATAACTCGTCCAGGCTGATCACCATGCCGTCGATGGCCTGGTTGCGAAAGGCGCGAAGGACTTCGCTCGCCGACGGATACTCGACGAGCTGCACCGAGGCGGGATCAAGTCGACCCAGCTCCCGCGCCAGGTAGAGCGGCTCGCTTCCAATCCAGACGTTGGTGCCTATGCGCAGGGCCGTCTCGGGTTCCCGCATGCAACCGCTCAACGCAAGCAATAGCGTCGCCCATGCGAGAACGCACAGCCGTTTTCCTGGGCCCACAGCTGTACTCATTCGATTCTCACGCTCCGTCCGGCACGAAAAGATAGCCCTCGTTTCTGATGGTCCTGATGAATCGCGGATGCTCGGGATCGGGTTCGACCTTCTTGCGCAACCGCATGATCCGCAGATCCACACTGCGGTCGAACGGATCCCAGTCCCGTTGCGTGCTGAGATTGAGAATATGTTCGCGAGAAAGCGCCCGGTTCGGATGCTCGGCGAGCGCCTTGAGCAGATCGAACTCCAGCGGAGACATCGGCACCTCTTCGCCTTTTTCATCGCTCAGCCGGTGTGCAGCGATGTCCAGCACGCATCGCCCGATGCGCACTTTTGCCGCACCGATATCGCCGCGTCCCGCAGACGACGTTCGACGCAATACGCTTTTGACACGCGCCACCAACTCGCGCGGGTCGAAGGGCTTCGGGATATAGTCGTCGGCACCCATCTCGAGGCCCACGATTCGATCCACCACGGTACCTGCGGAAGTCAGCATGACGATCGCCAGCTTGGCGTAGCGCTCGCGAAGGTGCCGCGCCAGACTCAGTCCATCCTCGCCGGGCATGTGGATATCCACCAGTGCGAGATCGACCGGCTGTTTGGCGACCAGCAGCCGCGCGGCGCTGGCGCTCTCGGCGCACAGCGCGGCGTACCCATGGGCCACGAAGTATTCCTCCAGTACCGCTCGCACGTCCGGCTCGTCGTCGACGATCAAGATCGTGCCTTTGGGATCCACAGAACGTCGTTCCGCTCTCCGATGCTCTTCGGCAGCCAATTAACCCTCCCTTAGGGCCACAACAACAAATGCTACAACTATCGCGGCGCAATGTGCAGAGGTTTCGACCCGTGTCCTGGGTGCATGAAACAAACGAAACAAAATTGCGTCTCCCGCGAAGTGCTCCTGCCGTACCTGCCCCATAGACTGCATCGGAGTCCCAAAACGACAGGAACCAGGAGAGCACCGTGGACAAGATACCTGTATCGCCAAGCAGCAACGCGCTCGTTTCGTCCAGCATGTGGCTGTATATCGGCCTGATCGGCGCGAGTGCGCTGGCGGCCGGGCTGGTGCAATGGTTCTATGGTGACCCGAGGTTGCCATGGTCCCCCATCGTGGCTCTTTTCGGAGCCGTAGTGGCGGTGGCGAGCTGGCGCCGCGCATTCACAGTCCTCGAACAGGTCGAAGGCGCGTCCACCGTCGGGACGAATGCATCGAGCGAGTCGACCTTGCGCGTATTGCAGTCGGACCGGACGCGGGGCCAAGGCCCGGCTGTTTCCCATCCCGCCGCAATCGAATCGTAACCATGAGGACGACCTACACCGTTCAACGCCTGAGCGATCATATGCGCGGCCCTCTCGTAGCGCACTTCCTCGCGCTACCCCTCAAGGATCGCTCTTTGCGGTTCGGCATGGCCCTTGCGCCGACCGTCATCGCCGCCTACGTCGACGGAATCGATTTCAAGCGCGACCTTGTTTTCGGCGTGCGTGACGACCGGCGGCAGCCGGTGGGTGTCGGGCATCTGGCGATCGAAGGCAACCTCGCGGAGCTCGCGCTGTCCGTCCTTCCCGCCAACCGGCGACGCGGAATCGGCAGTGAGCTGTTCAAGCGAGCCGTTTCAGAGGCGCGCGCCCGCCGCATACCGGGCATCTGCATGCACTGCCTCTCGGGCAATACGCCCGTCATGCGCATTGCGCAGAGGTTCGGCATGGACGTGATTACCTGCGAAGGGGACGCTGCGGCACATCTGAAGTTGCAATCGCCGCCGCCGATTGCCGGGGAGACTGGGACGACGCCTGCCGAGTTGTTCCAATTGGACCCGGTGTTGCCCTGACCCAGGCATTTCCGTCGCTGCGGGATCGGCAGCGAATTCTTTCGTTTCCGTACGACCGGATACATCTTCGTCGGCATCTGGTTTGAGGAGCGCGACCTCGTCGCGCAGTTCGGTGATCGATATCGCCGCTATCGCCGGCAGGCCGGCATGTTGCTGCCCTACCGCAAGACCCCATAGGGTTGGGGGGGTTGAAGTTGAAATCGCCGCCGGCGGCACCCATCGCAGCGTAGAGCGAGGCGAGTCCCGCCCAGACCGACGCAATCGGACCCGGATGCGGCAGCGACACCGGCCATTTCGTCGCTGCGGTCGACGGCGGACGCAACAATAGAAACAAAAGTGGACTCGGAACGCAATTCACCTGCCGCATTCGCTCGATAGAATTTCTCTGGCAGGTCCGATTTCACGCAAAGGAAACCCGATGGGCAATTTGACCGAGTTGGATGACTTGATTGCAATTGATGAGCTTGAGTCGCACGGCGTCAGGACGTACGACAACGGGTCGCTCGACGTCTCGAGGAACAGCCGTTCCCGCGGCAATTTGGCCGGCGAGCGTCCGGCGATCGACGCGAATGACATCGAAGTGTGGGCGCGCCATGCACGCGGGGCGAACGGCCTCGGCAGCGATTCCGAGGCCGGTGCGCCGGCAGCGCCCGCTCGCCCGAGCTCCAGCGAATTGCATCGTGCGGCACGGGTCGATCGCGCGTTCACCCTCGCCGAGATCATTGCCGAGATAGTCTGGGCAGTCGGCGCATTCGCACGCGAGGCGTACGCGCGCCATAAACAGCAGCGCGAGGCAAGATCCCTGCGCGACTCGCTTCGCCAGCTCGATGATCGTATGTTGCGCGACCTGGGGTTTGATCGCAGCGAAATAGGGTCGGTCGTGGCGGAAGTTACCGGAGAAGTCGAGCGTACCCGCATGCGTGTCGTTCTCGCGCCGTACGACCACCGGTGGTGACGCTCATGCATCAGAGCCAGCAGAAATCTCCGTCCATGTTCGGCGTCGCATTGAGCCAAATTCGACAGCCGAAGCCGTCGGCGACCTATCTCTCTCACGCCACCAGGAGTAATGCGATGTCCTCAGTGATTTCCGCTTCGTCGCCCTACGTCGACCTCGCCGCAGTCAAGGCGCGGCAGCAGGTCGCCTGGTCGACCGGAAACTATGCCGTCGTGGGCACGACCTTGCAGATCGTCGGTGAAATCCTTTGCGAGGCGCTCGACCTCCGCGCGGGCAGCCGCGTCCTCGACGTCGCCTCCGGCAACGGCAACGCGACGCTCGCAGCCGCGCGCCGCTGGTGCGACGTTACCTCGACCGACTATGTGTCCTCGCTGCTCGATTCCGGCCGGGCTCGCGCGCAGGCCGAAGGCCACACGATACGGTTCCAGGAAGCCGACGCGGAAAATCTGCCGTTTCCCGACAAGTCGTTCGACGCCGTGCTTTCCACCTTCGGCGTGATGTTCACGGCCGATCAGGACCGGGCGGCGAACGAACTTGTGCGCGTCTGCAGGCCCGGCGGCAAGATCGGCTTGGCGAACTGGACGCCGGAAAGCTTCATCGGTCAACTATTCAAGACGATCGCGAGTTACGTTCCTCCAGCCGCGGGCGTCAAATCACCGGCACTGTGGGGAACGAGCGCACGGCTCGAAGAACTATTCGGCCACGCAGCTCAGGAGATCCGGATCACAAGGCGCGATTTCACGTTCCGTTACCGCTCGCCGTCTCACTGGATCGAGGTGTTTCGCACCTACTACGGACCGATGAACAGGACTTTCGGCGCCCTCGATGCGCAAAGGCAGGCGGCGCTCACCCAGGATCTGCTGAGCCTCATCGATCGCCGCAATCGATCGCGGGACGGCACGATGGTGCTGCAAAGCGAGTACCTCGAAGTCGTGGTCGAGCTGAAGCGGTGAGCGCCCGACACGCCGCGTTGAGGGGTGCACCGGCGTAGATCGTCCATCCGGGCGCTACCGGAGCGAAGCGACCAGCAGCCTCGACTCCACTGTTGTTCCCAAAGGCGATTCCGGCGGCGATAATATCCGCCCGACGTGCGCTGGAGGGAACCGAATGAAGTTCGCAACCACGCTCCGCTGGTTCCTTGCTGTCGCCATCGTGTGCGCCGCTGCCGGCGCGATGGCCGAGGACTTGCTAAAACTCGCCATCGGCCAGCGCGGCAACTGGGAGAACGCCGCGCCGGAGCTGGGCCAGAAGGCCGGGTTCTTCAAAAAGCACGGACTGACGCTCGAGTTGCTTTACACCCAGGGCGCCGGAGAGACGATGCAAGCCGTTATTTCGGGCAGCGTCGAGCTCGGGATCGGCGTGGGCACCGCGGGGGTGCTCGGGGCCTTCGCCAAGGGAGCCCCGGTTCGCGCCATCGCCAACTCGATGACCGGCGCCGAAGATCTTTTCTGGTACGTGCCAGCCGCATCGCCGATCAAGAGCATCAAGGACGCCGAGGGGAAGACCATCGCCTACTCGACCACGGGGTCGTCGACCAACCTCGCGGTCCTCGCCTTCATCCGCGAATTCGGCGTCCAGGCGAAGCCGGTCGCGACCGGCAGTCCAGCGTCGACGTTCACGCAGACGATGTCGGGTCAGGTCGACATCGGCTGGTCGTCTCCGCCATTCGGCGTCGAAGCCTTGCAGCAGGGACGCATCCGCCTGATCGTGCGGGAAAGCGATGTGCCCGCCTTTCGCAACCAGACGGTCCGGCTGATGATCGCCAACGCGGCCGTCGCCGAGCAGCGACGCGATGTGCTCGACCGGTATCTGCAGGCTTATCGCGAAACGCTCGATTGGATGTACTCGGATCCCGCGGCGCTGAAGGCCTACGCCGAATGGGTCAACATTCCCGAGACTCTCGCCAAGGAAGTTCGCGACCAGTTCTATCCGAAGAACAATCTCCGCCTCGATCGGCTTTCCGGGCTCGACGAAGCGATGGCCGACGCGGTGAGCATGAAGTTCCTCGCTGCGCCGCTGACCAAACAACAGCAGGACGATCTGTTCAAGTACTACGCGCGCGGGACCAGGTAGCGGCGCGAGCCCGCGGCGAGGGGCCCCGCGTGCGAAGCGCGCGGGGATCGCGCGTGGCGAGTCGACGCTGCGGCCGACACGCTATTTCCCAACTGTCACTTGTTGATCGAAGAGGCCGCCGGCGCGAGCCCGCGGCGAGGGGCCCCGCGTGCGAAGCGCGCGGGGATCGCGCGTGGCGAGTCGACGCTGCGGCCGACACGCTATTTCCCAACTGTCACTTGTTGATCGA
>DATBBM010000089.1:0-5152 GCA_036270955.1 Casimicrobiaceae bacterium
ACCTGGGACCTGCGGATTAACAGTCCGTACCTCTAGATGCTTATAAATCCAAGCCGACATTGACTTTTTCAGTGGCTCGCCTGGGTCTATTTGCGACCATTTGTCGGTTGATCTTGGCTGTCAGGCGCGAGATAGGCTTCCGAAATAGACCCAGAACATACGGCCACGGATAGGGTTTCCACTAGATGCGCCGAGCGTACATCGCACGATGAATCGTTTCTCAACGTGGCATCGTAGAATCTGCGCCGTAAGACGACTTGATGTCCGCTATCGACCCGAAGCCGAAGTCCCTATCCGCGCAAAGCGGTCGTGCAACCCGCGCCCGTTAGCGGACACTCGACGTCGGCCAGGTCGCGTACTGCTAGAATTCGTCCCCCGTCCGCGTCCTTGCGATCGACCACCTGCGCGTTGCCATTTCCATCCCGCGCGCGGTGATGCAATACCGTGGCGAGAGGTATCACGGGCACGTGGAAGGCAAGGTGTGGACAAGGTCATCTACCAGTGCGGCGATCTGCGCGTCGATCCGGCGAACCGGCGATTGATGCGTGGCGGGACGGAGATCGCACTCGAGGCGAAGGCCTTTGCTGTGCTGCTCATGCTGCTCACGCGCGCCAACGAGCTAGTCACGCGTGACGAGTTGCTCGACGCAGTCTGGGGTCATCGTCACCTCACGCCAGCCACGCTCAATCGCGTCATGGCGCTGCTGCGACGCGCGTTCGACGACGAAGCGGACCGCCCTCGCTTCATCTCGACCGTGCACGGCGCGGGATACCGTTTCATCGGCACCGTCGAACGTCTGACGGTGCCGCACGAGGAGACTCGCGCGCATTTCGGGCCGCCGCCCATAGCACAGTTACCGGCGAAGCTCGAGGCGCTGATCGGGCGCGAGCGCGAGCTTGAACGTTTGCGCGCGATGCTCTCGGAGCACCGCGCAGTGACGATCATCGGCCCCGGCGGCATGGGCAAGACGCAGTGCGCGCTCGAAATCGGGCGTCTCTCCAAGGCTGATTTTCCGGACGCTGTCTGGTTCTTCGATCTTTCGCCCTTCGAGCGCGCGCAAGACTGGCTGAAGGCGCTGGCCGCGACCCTTTCTGTGCCAACCGCGGGCACGCAGATGCTGCTGCCCCGGATTGGCGCAGCCCTGGTGGGACGAAAAGCCCTGCTGCTCCTCGACAACTGCGACCGGTTGGCCATCGAGATCGGGGCACTCGTGCTCGAACTGCTGCGAAGCTGTCCCGAACTCAAGATCCTGGCCACTTCACAGCAGCGGCTGGATTTCGTGGGCGAGCACCTGATGTGGCTGCCCCCGCTGGCATTGCCGCCGGACGCGACCGAAGCAAGGTGCATTTCCCTCGAAGAGATCGCATCGACACCGGCGGTTGCTTTGTTGCTGGCGCGGGCCTCTGCGGCACAGCCGGCGATCGTGCTCGACCGCAATAACGTTGCCGACATCGTCGAGATCTGCCGCCGGCTGGACGGAATGCCGCTCGCGCTGGAGCTGGCGGCAGCTCAGTTGGCGACGCTGTCACCTGCCGCGGTTCGCGAGCGTCTGAGCCTGCACTTTGGCCTGCTTGCGAGCGACAGCGCGGGGCGCGAGCCGCGGCACCAGACGATGCAGGCGCTGGTCGAGTGGAGCTACGGGTTGCTGTCCGCCAGCGAGCAGCGGCTGCTCTGCTGGCTCGGCGTGTTCCTGCAGGGCTGGACGATCGATGCGCCGGAATCGATCGGAACGGCGCTGAAGATCGAAGGTGCCAAACTGCTCGAGCTCCATTCCGGGCTAGTTCTCAAGTCGCTGGTGGTCGTCGATCCGACGCTGTCACCGACTCGATACCGGCTGCTGGAGCCGGTCCGGGAGTTCGCCTTGCAGCTCCTTCGCGCGCGCGGGGAGGAAGCGGACGCGCGGCGAACGCACCTGAACCATTTCGTCCGACTCGCAGAGCGCTCGCATCGCGAGATTCTCGACTCGCGCGCAGAAGAGTGGGTGACACGCTTGGGCCACGAACACGCCAACATCGAAGCTGCGCTGATGTGGGCCAAGTCGGACGGACGAGACGACGAGGCTGCGCTGCGTCTGGCGGGCTCGCTGATGCTCTATGTCAAAAGCGGTACGCTCATTTGGCTTATGGCCGAATGGGCGGAGCGTGCATTGGACCGCGTTCCGCCGACGCCTTCACACACCTATGTCCGAGCACTGCTCTGTAGCGGCGCGGGCAAGCTCTATGTCCAGAACCCCAGTATCGAGTCCGATCTCACGTTGGTCGTCGTCCTCGCGGCACAGCTCGGCGATCTGTGGGCACTTAGCTGCGCCAGCGCCTATCTCGCGCTTTGGGACGCACACCAAGGACGGCTTCGACAGGCACAGGCGCGCGCAGCGGTTGCCGCCAAGCTTGCAGGCGACGAGAACGACGACTGGTTGCGGTCGATCGCCGGTTGGGCCAAGACCTGGATCGCGTTGCGCTCCGGCGAATACGACGATGCCCTCGCGACGCTTCAACCTTTGCGAGATCTGAGCTTCGATCCGCAGCAGCGCCAGATGATCGCGATCTATCTCAGTCTTACGCACTACGTCCTGAGGCACTGGCGGGAGGCGGCGGCCATGTCGATCGAGGTTATCGACGGGTCGCTGCGCACGCGCGGTCTGCGCTCGACGGCCGCTGCCATCGAGATCGCTGGCTACCTGGCGATGCACACTGACCGTCCCGAGACCTGCGCGCGCTTGCTGGGCAAGGCTGCCGACATCCGTGAGCGTGCCCATGCTCCGCTATTCAGCTTCTGGGTGGCTCATAACGACGAGACGACGACCTGGGCGCGTGCTCGACTCGGAGACGATCGATTTCACGCATTGCATCGCGAGGGAGCATCGGCACGCAACGAGTTCGTGATCGACGAGACGCGTGCGCTGCTGAGCGAGATCGCCCGGGGTCAGATTTCGCCAAGCCGGCCGGCGCCGGTTTGACGGGTCGCGGCGAACAGCCCGTCCGGGTCGTAGCGCCGGCGCAAGCCCTGCAGGCGCTCGGCATTTTCCTTGCCGAAGCGCGCAATCGCATCCTGGTCGTCGTCATCGGCGAAGTTGGGCATCCTGCCGCCGAGGGCCTCGACGGAAAGTTGCCCGTGCAAATTGCGGATCCAGGCGCGCGTCGCCTCGTAGTGTGATTTCTCGGGCGCCGCGCCGATCAAGTTGACGAAGAACTGCACGTTACGATGGCCGAAGGCGCATTCGGACGACGGTGTACGCGTGACCGCGCCGCCCATGTGCTGGACGTGCAGCTCCGTGACTGGGGTCGGCAATGAACGGGCCGCCAAAGCGATCCGATCGATCGCGGCGTCGCTCAAGCTCGCAAAGTTGATACTTTTCCAGTAGTGATGGCGCCCGGGAGGAGCACTTGGGTCGAGCATCTGTTGCCACTGCGGATAAGGCATGGGTGCGATGGCCTGGCCCAGCGGTGTCCCCGCGGAGCGGATCGGCTCGAGCGCACGTTCGCCCGCCGACACATCCCCCGCCCAACATACCGCGGCGATGCAGGCCGTCCGCCCGTGACACGCGCTGTCGACGAAGGGAAATGGCGGCGCGCTGGTCAACGCGACCATGCCGCAGAATTCTTCCGGAGCCTCCAGCGCGAATTCCCGGAAGCGGCGCAGCACGGCCGTTGACTGGTCGAGCGGAAACACGACGAGGCCCGCCAAAACCTGCGCCACCGCGTGCAGCCGGAACTCGAACCTAGTGACGACGCCGAGGCCACCCGTACCGCCACGTAATCCCCAGTAGAGATCAGGATGCTCGTCGGCGGCCACGCGCATGCTTCGGCCGTCCGCCAACACCACGTGCGCGGCGATCAGGTTGTCGCAGGCGAGGCCGTATCGACGCATGAGCCAGCCGGCACCCCCGCCCAAGGTGAAGCCGCCAACGCCCGTAGTCGAGATCAAGCCGCCGGTCGTGGCCAGACCTGTTGCCGCGGTGGCGGCGTCGACATCGCGCCACAGCGCCCCGCCTTCGACCGCGGCGACGCGGGCGTGCGGATCGACGCTGATGTTACGCATTCCAGCAAGGTCCAGCAGAACAGCGCCGTCGCGCACGGCGAGTCCGGCGACGCTGTGGCCACCGCCTCGTACCGTGACCCCAACTCCATGATCGCGTGCGACCTGCAACGCGAACTGAACATCGCGCACGTCGGCACAGCGCGCGATGGCACAAGGTCGGCGATCGATGGCGCCGTTCCACACGCGACGCAAGGTCTCGAACTCCTCGCCGTCGGCGCCGCACACGCTGCCACGCAACTGCGCTTGGAGCGCCTTCGCCACCGTCGTGCTGGCAGACATGAGGGTGCTGGTTCCTGTATTGGGGTCGCTTGAGAATTCCCCGCGGGAGGCGCCGTCGCCATCATACGCTGCGGCGCCGTCCGGCGACATTCAGCCGCTCGACGGCGCCGGGTCCTGCTCAATTCACGGTGACGCGCGTACCCGTCACGGTGCCGCTGATATGCACGAGCAGCTGGCTTTCGTCGGCGTTGTATTGGTCGATCGTGAAGGGGCCCTGGTAGCCGTCTCGCGACTTGTTCAGCGTGACCACTTCGCTGATGATCGCCGGCCCCAGGAACTGTGCGGGTGAAGGGCCAGGTCCTCCCATCGAGGGAGGTGTGTCCAAGCTGACCCAGGCGATTGCGATATGCTTGAGCTTGTAGGTGAAGGGGCCGATTTTTTGCCAGACCCCCATGCAGACGTCGCCCGTGCTCGGCGGCCGACCGCCGGAGATCATGATCTCCGTACCGTCGTCATGCCACTGCACCGTGCCGAAATCGGTCGTGACACCTGCCGGTACGGGGTTGGGAGGCACACCGTCGGAGACAAATGTCACGTTCCACATCCCGACGATGTTGTTATTCGGCGCGCTCGCTTCCTGCCCGACGCGAATGAACTGTCCAGCGCCGGGACGATAGACCGCCTCCACGAAACCCGCGCGTCCGTGCGCCGGCGTATCCCACTGAGGTGTCGGAATGTCCGGACTGTACGGACTGCAGCCGGCCACAGCGGGGTTGGCCGTCATCGCTGCGAGGGTACCCAGACCGAGCGCCAGCACACACTTGCCAGGCAACCGCTGCCAGATCGAAATGCGCTTCATGATCAATTCTCCTAGGAGGTTGGACGCAGGCTCAGG
>DATBBM010000090.1:0-77457 GCA_036270955.1 Casimicrobiaceae bacterium
CCCACTCCCAAGCGCTGGCACTACGGCATGTACTGGCCGCCGTTGACCTCGATCACCTGTCCGGTAACGTACCCGCTCATCGCGTCGGACGCGAGATAGATGAATGTCCCGGCGCATTCTTCCGCCGTGCCCAGCCGGTTCATCGGTATCGTTGCCTGCATCGCCTTCAGCTGCTCGGCGGTCGAATAGCGCTCGTGAAAGGGCGTGGTGATGACCCCCGGCGAGACCGCGTTGACCCGGATCTTGTCAGCGACCAGTTCCTTGGCCCAGCCTTTGGTGGCCGTGGAAATAAACCCCTTCGCGCCGGCGTAGACGATCGCACCGCCGCCACCGCCATGCCGCGCGGCGATCGAGCTGACGTTGATGATGTTGCCGCCGCCCTGCTTGCGCATCGCAGGCACGACCTCGTGCATGAACATCGCCACCTGGATGACGTTGAGGTCGAGCACCCGGTGCAAGAAGTCTTCGCTGTAGTCTTCGATCTTGGTACGCTGGACCAGGCCGCCGGCGTTATTGACCAGGACGTCGATCCGGCCGAAGCCGGCGAGCGTGTCGGCGACGATGCGCTTAACGTTGGCGCTCTTGGTGACGTCGCCGCCGACCAGCAGCGCTTCGCCGCCTGCCGACTTGACCTCGCGCGCCACTTTTTCCGCGGCTTCCTTGCTCGCATTGTAATGAACCGCTACCTTGCTGCCCTGCTCCGCGAACGCGCGGGCTGCCGCCGCGCCGATGCCGGTGGAGGCGCCGGTAATCAAAACGACCTTGTTCTTCAGATCCGTGGCCATCATCGCTCCGTCGTTGGTCGAGCCGATTGTACTATGCGCGCGAGACCCCTCGCCGCGGGCTCGCGCCGCGGCATGCTGCGACCGCGTCGCGTATCGCCGCGATCGCGGCCGGACGCGGAAAGCTCTTGCGATGCGCGAGCGCAACGCGCCGCGAAGGGACTGGTCGCGAGAAGGGCACCGGCACGACCAGCCGACTATGGTATTTCGGGATCAACGCGTCGCGCGGCAGCACCGACACGCCCAGCCCCGAGGCAACCATGTTGCGGATCGTCTCCAGAGAATTGGTGCGCGTGATCGGTGCGCCGGAGCGATTGAGCTCCGGGCAGGAATCGAGCACCTGGTCCCGGAAGCAATGGCCGACGTTGAGCAGGATCGCATGCTCGCCGGCTAGCTCGGATGGGTCGATCGACTTCCGACGGGCCCACGCGTGCCGTTCCGGCACGACGACCTGGAACGGTTCCTCGTAAAGGAAGTCGGTGGCGATGCCCGGCGGGTTGAAAGGCAACGCAATGAGCGCGGCATCGATGCGGCCGGCGCGCAGCGACGTCTCCAGGTTTTCGGTGAGATTTTCCTCGATCTCCAGCGGCATCGCCGGCGCGCGCTGGTTCAGCGCCGGAATAAGGTCCGGAAGCAGATACGGCGCGATCGTGTAGATCGCCCCCAGCCGGAACAGACCGACGAGTTGGTTGCGTCCGGCCTGCGCGATGTCGCGGATGCTGGCCGCTTCCTCCAGGACTTTCTGCGCCTGCTCGACGATCCGCTCGCCGACCGGCGTTACGGTCACCTCGTTCTTGCCGCGCTCGAAAATCTGCGTGCCCAGCTCCTCTTCGAGCTTCTGGATCGCCACCGACAGCGCCGGCTGGCTGATGAAGCAATGTTGCGCCGCCCGGCCGAAATTGCGTTCCTGTGCGACGGCGACGATGTAACGCAGCTCGTTGAATGTCATCGCATGCGCTTGAGGAATTCGGCGAAGGCGGTGCCGACGTCGGGATGCTTCAGCGCGAGCTCGACCGTCGCCTCCAGATAGCCGAGCTTGTTGCCGCAGTCGTAGCGGCGGCCTTCGAATTCGTGCGCAAGCACCTTCTCGTCCTCGAGCAGCCGCGCGATCCCGTCGGTCAGCTGGATCTCGCCTCCGGCTCCGGGCGGCATCGTGCGCAAATGGTGGAAGATGCGCGGCGTCAGCACATAGCGGCCGACGACGCCGAGCGTCGACTTGGTCGTGCCGGCTGCCGGTTTTTCCACGATGCGCGAGATCCTCCCGACGTTACCGGTCATGGCTTCGGTCTCGACGATGCCGTAGCTGCTGACGTCGGCTGCCGGCACGGGCATGACACCGATCACCGAGTATTGCTCACGCTCGGCGATCTCGGTCATCTGTCGCATTACCGGAACCGCGGAGTCGATCAGGTCGTCGGCCAGCAGCACGGCGAACGCCTGGTCGCCGATCACCGGCTCGGCGCACAGCACCGCATGCCCGAGTCCCAGCGCCTCGGTCTGCCGGATGTAAATGCAGTTGATGCCGCTGGGCGTGGCCGATTGAACGGTTTCCAGCAGAGCTGTCTTGTGTCGCAGCGTCAATTCGGTTTCGAGCTCGTAGGCTTTGTCGAAATGATCTTCGATCGCGCGCTTGTTGCGCCCGGTAATGAAGATCATGTCGGTAATTCCGGCCGCCGCGGCCTCCTCGACCGCATACTGGATCAGCGGCTTGTCGACGACCGGCAACATCTCTTTCGGGCTTGCTTTGGTCACCGGCAGGAATCGGGTGCCGAGTCCGGCCACCGGGAAGACGGCCTTGGTTATTTTTCCGAACGCCATTTATCGCTTTCCTTCGATGAGTGCCTTGAATTGCCGCTCGTCGAGCACCGGGAGGCCGAGCTCGACGGCGCGATCAAGCTTGCTGCCCGGATCGGCGCCCGCGACGACGTAGCTGGTCTTTTTCGATACGCCGCCTGCGACCTTGCCGCCCTGCGCCTCGATCAGCGCCTTGGCCTCATCACGCGAAAGGGTCGGCAGCGCTCCGGTCAGAACGAACACCAGCCCAGCGAGCTTGCCCAGCGGCGCGCGTTCCGGCGCGGTTTCCGGCCAATGTACCCCGGCGCCTCGCAGCTGGGCAATGACTTCGCGATTGTGCGCTTCTGCAAAGAACTGGCGGATGCTTTGTGCCAGCACCGGCCCGACATCATGCACTTCGAGCAGCGCCGCCTCGTCGGCACCTTCCAACGCATCGAAATTGCCGAAATGTCGTGCCAGGTCCTTGGCGGTCGTTTCGCCGACGTGGCGGATGCCCAGCGCGTAAATGAAGCGAGCCAGGGTGGTGCGACGACTCTTGTCGATTGCAGCAATGACGTTGGCCGCGGATTTTTCCGCCATCCGCTCGAGCTCTGCCAGCGCCGCGACCCCCAGGCGGTAAATGTCGGCTGGAGTGCGAACGATGTCGGCATCGACCAGCTGATCGACCAGCTTGTCGCCGAGACCTTCGATGTCCATCGCTCGCCGCCCGGCAAAATGCAACAACGCCCCCTTGCGCTGCGCCGGGCACACGAGACCGCCCGAGCAGCGCGCGATTGCCTCGTCAGGGAGACGCACGACCGCCGAGCCGCATTCGGGGCAACGGGTAGGCATCACGAATTGCCGCGTCCGGGCCGGCCGCTGTTCGGTCAGCACGCGCGCGACTTCCGGGATGACGTCGCCGGCGCGGCGCACGATGACGGTGTCGCCAACGCGTACATCCTTGCGCCGGATCTCGTCCTCGTTATGCAGCGTGGCATTGGTCACCGTGACGCCGCCGACGAATACGGGCCTCAAGCGCGCCACCGGGGTCAATGCGCCGGTGCGCCCGACCTGAACCCCGATGTCGAGCACCTCGGTCGGCACTTCTTCGGCGGGAAACTTGTGCGCGATGGCGAACCGCGGTGCGCGCGAGACGAACCCGAGGCGGACCTGCTGTTGGAAATCGTTGACCTTGTAGACGACGCCATCGATCTCGAACGGCATTTCGCTACGTAGTAAGCCGATGCGCCGGTAGTAGTTGAGCATACCGTCGAGCCCCTGCACGACCGCGCGTTCGCGGGCGACGGGGAAACGAAAGTCCGACAGCCACTTCAACAACATGCTGTGCGTGCGCGGCGGCTCGATTCCGCCCCATTCGACCGCACCGACGCCATAGGCGAAAAATGCCAGCGGGCGCCGGGCGGTGATCCGGGAATCGAGCTGTCGAAGGCTGCCGGCCGCGGCATTGCGCGGGTTGACGAAAACCTTTTCACCGGCAGCGGTCTGCGCGGCATTCATCGCCGCGAAGTCGCGCCGCAGCATCAGCACCTCGCCGCGAACCTCGAGATAGGGCGGGAAATGGCCGGCGAGCTTGAGCGGCAGCGCGCGCACCGTCCGCAGGTTGGCGCTGACATTCTCGCCGGTATAGCCGTCGCCGCGCGTCGCGCCCACGCTGAATACGCCGTTTTCGTACGCAAGGCTGATCGCCAGCCCATCGAACTTGGGCTCGGCCGCGTATTCGATCCGCTCGACCCCTAGCGTCTCGCGGGCGCGCCGGTCGAAGGCCTCGACTTCGCCGGCGCTGAAGGCATTGTTCAGCGACAGCATCGGCAGACGGTGCGTGACCGCCTCGAATTCGCCGGCCGGCTCGGCACCGACGCGCTGCGTTGGCGAATCGGGGGTCGCGAGCGCCGGATACTCGCTCTCGAGCGCCTGAAGTTCGCGAAACGTCCGGTCGTACTCGGCATCGCTCACCGTGGGCGAATCGAGCACGTAATAGGCATGGTTGTGCGCGTCGATCGCCGCGCGCAGCGCAGCAGCGCGCTCGGCGATCTTCGAGGGGACGGCGGCGCGCGCCGGCACGGCGCCTGGGACCTACCCGAACAGCCGCAAAGCGCGCGGGCCGCCCGGTTCGATATTGGCCGCACGCAGCGCCACGGCGGTGGCCTGCACCTCGGCCCGAATCGATGCCAGCGACGCGTCGTTCAGCGGCCGGCGATTGTCGTCGACCAGCACGCCTTCGAGCGTATGTGCCATGCGCTTCGCCGCGAGGCGCATATGATCGAATACCCGCACCGGATCGGCGACGCGCGGCACGTCGAGCAGCAGCACGATGCCGGCCGTCGACAGCTGGCGAAGGCTTTCGACCGTCAAGGCCTCCTGGCGGTAGTTCTGCAGCGTGTACAAGGTCGCGCCGCTGTCGTCGAGCAAGTCGAAACTACCGGTGCCGTTCAGCCGGAAACCCGCCGCCTCGGCGACACCGCGCAAGCGCGTTCCTGCGATCTGCCCGTGCTCGCTCTTGAGTATCGTCAAGCCGACCTGGACGTCGAGGTCGGCGCAAAATCGATCGAGCTCCTCGCCGCGTCCAGCTTCCGCAGCCGGATCGGGCAAGGCGAACGCCGCCGGCAGCGAGGAGCCTGTGCGCGCCACCTCGTTGAGAAATTGCTCCACTTCCTGCCGCGATGCCGCGCCCGCGCGGTTGGCGAGCAGCATGCAGGCGGCGATTTCCTCCCATGGGCCGCCTCGCGCGCCTTCGATAGGTTGCCAGGGCAGATCGCGGCCACGCCGGCCGAGCCAGCGGCTGGGCTTGGCGAATTCGGCCACGAGCGCATCGGCCAGCGAATCGCCGCGCACCGGCTGCTGCGGCTCGAGATGCACGACGCACTCGATATCGGTGTCGGGAGCGGTGCCGGGTCGCTCGGCGCGCGTCGACGGCAGGACGTCGGGCAGCGGCTCGGCGGCGGCTTCTGACGCCATGGGGGGCAGATCATCGGGCTCGTCATCGGTCTGGATCGCCGCGGTCGACCCCGCCGCAGTCTGGCCGCGCAACTGCGGCTCGACTCGCTCGCGCTCCACCGGCGTGTCCGGCTGCCGAAACGCCGACTCGACGCGGCGGCGCGCTCGGCGCTCCTGCGTCCAGTTGTAGAGGATGACGATCGCGACCAGCGCGACGCCGGCGGCGAGCAAGCCGAGGAACAGCGGGTTCATTTCCACGCCGGTCACTCCTACTGCGGCGCCGTCTCCGCCAGCTCGAGGGCTTCGGCGATGTCGACGGCCACCACGCGCGAGACGCCCGGATCGGCCATCGTGATTCCGATCAGCTGATTCGCCATTTCCATCGTGATCTTGTTGTGGCTGATGAAAACGAATTGCGTGACGTCGGCCATCGTCCGCACCAGCGCGCAGAAGCGGTCGGTGTTCGGATCGTCGAGCGGCGCATCGACCTCGTCGAGCAGGCAGAACGGAGCGGGATTGAGCTGGAACAGCGCGAACACCAGGGCGATCGCCGTCAGCGATTTTTCACCTCCGGACAGCAGGTGTATCGTCGTATTGCGCTTGCCCGGCGGCTGCGCGACGACCTGCACGCCGGAATCTAGGATTTCCTCTCCGGTCAGCAACAGCCGCGCCTGGCCGCCGCCGAAGAGGGTCGGAAAGAGCCTGCCGAAGTTGACGTTGACGGTGTCGAAGGTCTGCTGCAGAAGCGCGCGCGATTCGCGGTCGATCTGCCGGATCGCGCTTTCCAGCGTCGTCATCGCCTCGGTCAGGTCCTGCGCCTGCGCGTCGAGATAGCTCTTGCGCTCGCTCGCCTGGGCGAGCTCGTCGAGCGCGGCGAGATTGACCGCGCCCAGACCGGCGATCGCTTGCGTCAGCCGCTCGATCTCGGCGGGCAGGGAGCTGGCGCGGCCCCAGGCCTTGAGCCGTTCCGGCAAGTCCGCGAGCTCGGCGTGCGCTTCGGCGAGTTGCTCGGCGTATTGCGCTCCGGACAACTCGGCCGCCTGCTCCTTGAGTCTCACCTCCTCGATCCGGCTTCGCGCCGGCTCGAGCTTCTGATCGGCGGCAAGCCGCAGCTCGTCGGCTGCGCGCAGTTCCGCGGCGATAGCCTCGAGGCGGTCCCGCGCCGCGGCCAGCGCCTGTTCGGCGCCACCGCGAGCGACCAGCTGTGCCTGCAGCGATTGTTCGACCGGCGTCCAGTCGATCTGCTGGCGCTCGGTCGCCAGCTGCGCGAGCAGAGCCTCCTGCTGCGCAACCTGCGCGGCAATCGCCTCGCGCCGCCGGGCGAGTTCGGCAATGCGCTCGCGACACGAGCGCTCGGCGAATCCGGCTTCCTGCGCCGCACGCTCCGCCGTTCGCGAGCGCTCGCGACCTCGCGCCAGCGCGACTTCCGCATCGTTACGCGTGTGACCTGCGCGCTCCCGCTCGGCCGTCTGCTCGGCCAGCCGCGTGCGCTGTGCGACGATCTCGGCATCGATCGTCGCCACCGTATCGTGCTCGGTGCGTTCCTCGACGGTGAGCGCCGCGACCTCGTCGGCGATTTGCGCCCGCCTGCGCTCGGACGCCTCCGCCACCTGTTTCAACTGCAGCAATTCGAGCTCGAGATCGTGACAGCGCCGCTGCTGCGACGACAAGGCCATGCTTTCGCCGTGATATTCCTGCTGCCGTGCCTTAAGCTCGTTTTCCGCGGTCTCGCGCGCGCTCGCCGCAGCGTCGGTCGCGGCACGCGCCGCGCGGATCGCATGGTCCAGCTCAGCCAGCTCGCGTTGCCGTGCCAGGACGCCGTGCAGATCGCTGTCGGGTGCGAAGAAACCCACCGCTTGCGCACTCACGACGTGCCCGGCCGGCGTCACGAAGGCTTCGCCTACCGACAGCGACCCGCGATCGCGCAGCGCCGCCGCGAGGTCGTCGCGGCAACGCATGCCGGCCAGCCAGTCGCCGAGCACGCGATCGAGCCCGGCACCTGCACCCTTGACCTTGCCCAGCAGCGCATCGCCATGCTCGCCGCCGCCGTGCCGGGTACCTCCCGGCGCGTAGGCGGCGATGCGTCCCGGCAGCCCGACGCCGCGATCGGTCCATCCCGCCGCGGCGTCCAGCGCAGGGAGTTCGAGCGCATTCAGCCGCTCGCGCAGGACGCCTTCGAGCGCGTCCTCCCAGCCGGGCTCGATATCGATCTGCTGCCACAGCCGACGGGCACGATCGAGCCCATGCGCGTGCAGCCACGCCGAAGCATCCTTGCCGCTGCCGATCTTCGCCTGCAACGCCTGCAGGGCCTGCGCGCGTGCCTCGCGTTCGGCAAGGCCGCTGCTCGTGATTTGCCATTCGTCCCCCGCCGCGCGATGCGCCTCCTGCAGCGCCTGCACTACGGCGTTCAGGGCGGCGAGGCTCTCCTCGCGGCCGGCCAGATCCGCGCTTTCCTGTGCCAGTTGGTCGGAGACGAGCGCGATCTGGTCATTGACCGGGGCGGAAAGGTCGCGCGTTTCGGCATCGAGCCGCTCACGCCGTTGCGCCAGCGCGGCCAGAAGCTTCGCGGCACTCTCGCGCCGCGTCGCGGCCAGCTGGATCGATTGCTCGATCCCGGTTTCAAGTTGCTGGATCTCGGCGAGCACGCGCGACGCATCGGCGACCGCAGCCTCGAGCGCGGGCAACGCCGCCGTGGCGGCTCGTTCCTCTTCTCCGGCGGCCTCGCGTCGCGCCAGCGCCGCCTCGACTTCGCGGTCGCCGGCTTCCGCATCGGATGCGATCGCGCCGAGCTGCGCGGTGAAAGCCGTGATCTGTTCGGTGATTTGCGCGACTTGCTGCGACAGCCGTCCTTCGCTTTCGCGGGCGAACTGCAGCTGCTGCTCGAGCTTCGTGACCTCGGCGTTGGCGGCATAGAACGCACCCTGCCGCTCGTGCAGCGCATCGCCGGCCTTGAAGTGCTCGGCGCGCAGCGTCTCGAGCCGGTTCTCCGCCGCGCGCAAGTCGGCCTGCAGCGCTTCGAAGCCGGCGGTCAAATTGGCGATCTCGGTCGAATGCCTTTCGCGCAAGCGAACCGCATCCTGCTGCTTGGCGTACCAGAGCATGTGCTGCGACTGCTTGAGGCTCGTTTCCAGCTCGCGGTATTCCGTCGCGACCTTGGCCTGCGCATCCAGTCGCGCGATCTGCGCGCCGAGCTCGCCCCGGATGTCCTCGACGCGCGACAGGTTCTCGCGGGTATCGGCCAGACGCCCTTCGGTTTCCTTGCGTCGCTCCTTGTACTTCGATACGCCAGCCGCTTCCTCGAGGAAAATGCGGAGCTCTTCCGGCTTGGCCTCGATGACGCGTGAGATCATCCCCTGCTCGATGATCGCGTACGCCCGCGGCCCCAGGCCGGTACCCAGGAACAGGTCGTGTATGTCGCGCCGGCGGACCGGGATGTTATTGATGTAGTAGGTCGAATCGCCTTCGCGCGTAAGCACGCGCTTGATCGAAAGCTCGCTGTACTGGCCCCACTGGCCGCCGATTCGCCCCTGGCTGTTGTCGAAGAACAGCTCGACCGATGCGCGTCCGACCGGCTTGCGGTCGCCGGCACCGTTGAATATCACGTCCTGCATCGATTCGCCGCGCAAGGCGGACGCCTTCGACTCGCCGAGCACCCAGCGCACCGCGTCGATGACGTTGGACTTGCCGCAACCGTTCGGTCCGACGATGCCGACCAGTTGCCCGGGCGTCGCGATGACGGTTGGATCGACGAACGACTTGAAGCCGGCCAGCTTGATTTGTGTGAGGCGCAATTCGCGTTCTTCTGGACTTGCGGCGCGCGACCTTGGGTCAAGGGCGCCGCCGGGTTGAGCGACTTCGGATCAGCTTTTCCGGCCGGCGTCCGGCGGCTGCTCGCCCGATGCCGCGAACAAGGATGAATTATAGCCGATTCGACACCCAGACCTCGGGTTGCCTCACGCGGTTCATGCCGCGTCGAGGACCGGCGTAAGGCGGCCTTCTTCGACGGCGTGACAAGCCGCCATCGCGCTGGCGCCCGGCGCCGGAGCGCGCTTCAAAACCGGCGTTTCGACGCGACACCGCTCGTTCGCATAGGGACAGCGCGGATGGAATGCGCAGCCGGGCGGCGGATCCAGCGGATTGGGCACTTCGCCGGCGACCGCGGTGCGCGGCTTGCCGGTCAGCGAAAGGTCCGGCACTGCCGCAAGCAGCATCCGCGTATACGGATGCTGCGGCGAAGCGAACAATTCGCGGGTGGGCGCCAGCTCGACGACGCGGCCCAGATACATGACGCCGACCCGATCGGCGACGTGATGCACGACCGCGAGGTTGTGCGAAATGAACAGATAGGTAAGCCCGAGCTCGCGCTGCAGCCGGCGCATCAGGTTCAGCACCTGTGCCTGGACTGACACATCCAGCGCCGACGTCGGTTCGTCGCAGACTAGGAAGGCCGGGTTGGTCGCCAACGCGCGGGCGATCGAGACGCGCTGCCGCTGTCCGCCCGAGAACTGGTGCGGATATTTGCCGCCGTCCGCGCCCGCGAGTCCGACTTGCTCGAGCAGCGCGGTCACCCGGGTGTCGATCTCGCGCGGCGTTTGCGCGATACCGTGCGCGCGGATCGGCTCGGCGACGATGTCCGCCACGCGCCAGCGCGGATTGAGACTGGCGTACGGATCCTGGAAGATCATCTGCATCGTGCGCCGCAGCGCGAGCTCGGCATCGCCGAAATCGATGCGCCGGCCGGCAAACCGGATTTCCCCGCGGGTCGGCCGGTACAAACCGACGATCAGCCGGGCAACCGTCGATTTGCCGCAGCCGGATTCGCCGACCAGTCCCAGGGTTTCGCCCTTGGCGATCGTCAGGCTCACCCCGTCGACCGCCTTGAGGATCTGCCGCGACTTGCCTTCGATCAGCCGGTTGAGCCACGGTGGTGAGACGTCGAAATAACGGGCGACGTCGATCAGCTCCAGGAGCGGCGTACTCATGCGACGCTCGCGGTGGTCCCGTGCAGCCAGCAAGCCGCCAGGCTGGTCGCGGCGCTCATAAGCTCGGGCCGCTCGACGCGGCAGCGATCGAAGGCGTACGCGCAGCGCGGGTGGAACGGACAGCCGGCCGGTATCGCCGTCAGCCGCGGCATCGCGCCGTCGATCTGGGCCAGCTGGTCGCGCTCGTCGACGATCGAGGGGATCGACCCCATCAGGCCGCGCGTATACGGATGTCGCGGCTGATGGATGACATCGGCGACCGGCCCGATCTCCACGATGCGGCCCGCGTACATCACCGCTACCCGATCGGCGGTTTCGGCGATCACGCCCATGTCGTGGGTAATCAGCATCACCGCCGTGCCGTGGTCGCGGCACAGCCTTTTCAGCAGCGCGATGATCTGGGCCTGGATCGACACGTCGAGTGCCGTCGTCGGCTCGTCGGCGATGATCAGCTTCGGCTTCGCCGCAAGCGCGAGCGCAATCACGACGCGCTGGCGCATGCCGCCCGAAAACTGGTGCGGATAATGATCGATGCGTCGCTTCGGTGCGGAGATGCCGACCTCGGCAAGGAGGTCGAGCGCGCGCTGCCTGGCCTGCCCCGGGGACATGTCGAGGTGCGTCGTGATCGTCTCGATCAGTTGGCGGCCTATCGTGTACAGCGGGTTGAGCGAAGTCAGCGGGTCCTGGAAGACGGCGCCGATCTCGCGTCCGCGTACACGGCGCATCGCCTCGGCCGGCAGATTGTCTATGCGCCTGCCATCGAGCAGCACCTGCCCGGCGCCGATTCGGCCGGGCGGGTCGATCAATCCGATGATCGCCGCCCCGGTCAGCGATTTGCCGGCGCCGGATTCGCCGACGACGCCGAGGACCTCGCCTGGCGCGATGGCAAACGACACGTCGTCCACCGCGACGAGCAACCCGCGGCGCGTCGGAAACTCGACCCGGAGGCGCTCGACAGAGAGCAGCGCCACTATTGCAGTCTCGGATTGAGCGCGTCGCGCAGCCAGTCGCCCAGCAGGTTGATCGCGAGCACCATGATCACCAGCGCCGCTCCCGGAAAGATGGTGATCCACCATTCGCCGGAGAACAGGAAATCGTTGCCGATCCGTATCAGCGTACCCAGCGATGGCTGCGTCGGCGGCACGCCCACGCCGAGAAACGACAAGGTCGCTTCGGTGATGATCGCCGTCGCGATATTGATGGTGGCGAGGACGAGCACCGGTCCCAGCACATTGGGCAGCAGATGATGCCGCATGATGCCGAGCGGCCGTATGCCGATGACCCGGGCAGCCTGGATGTATTCCTTGTTTTTTTCGACCAGCGTCGAGCCTCGCACCGTGCGTGCATACTGCACCCAGTTGGAGATGCCGATGGCGAAAATCAGCACGAACAGCGCGATCGGCCCGCCGTGGGTCTCGCGCGGCAGCACCGCCCGCGCGACGCCGTCGATCAACAGCGCGATCAGGATGGCCGGAAAAGAAAGCTGGACGTCGGCGATGCGCATGATGACGGCGTCGACCTTGCCGCCGACGTAGCCCGCGATCAGGCCGAGACTGACGCCCAGCACCATCGCGAAGATCACCGACGCGAGACCGACCAGCAGCGAAATGCGCGCGCCGAACATGATCGCCGACAGGACGTCGCGGCCCTGGTCGTCGGTGCCGAGCAGATAGCCGGGCCTGGCGCCCGCCATGCCGTGTGGCGGCGACAGCGCGTCGAGCAGGTTCAGCGTCGCCAGGTCGAACGGGTTGTGCGGCGCCACCCAGGGCGCAAACATCGCGCCGGCCAGGCATATGGCCAGAACGGCGGCCGAGCCGAGCGCGACCGGCGAACGGCGGAAACTGTACGCCAGGTCGCTGTCGCGCCAGCGCGCGAGGCGCGACGCGCGAACGCTTGCCACCGTGGTCATCGCGCCGCCGTCGTGGTGGGGCCCGGCGTCACTTGACGACGGTCCACTTCAGCTGGTTGATGTTGTCGGCCAGTTGCACCAAGTCGATGTTCTTCTTGACGCCCCAGGCCAGCGCCTGCTGATGCAGCGGCAAGGTGCCGAACTCCTCGCCGTGGATCTTGAACAATTCGGCGATCATCGCGTTGCGCTTGGTCTGGTCGAGCTCGCTGGCAATCGCCTTGCCCAGCTCATCAACGCGCTTGTTGCTGTAGCTGCCGAGATTGAACAATCCCTGCCCGTTCGGGGCGGGTGTCATCAGCAACGCGAAGATCGCATTCTGGGCGTCGTACGAATCAGGCGTCCAGCCGAGCATATAGAACGAGGTGTTGCGCGAGAGGATCTTCGGAAAATACGTAACCTTGGTCTCGGCCATCAGGTTCACCTTGACGCCGATCTGCGCCAGCATCGCGGCGATCGCCTGGCAGATCGACGCGTCGTTGACGTAGCGATCGTTCGGGCAGTTCATCCCGACTTCGAAGCCGTCCGGATAACCGGCCTCGGTCATGAGTTTCTTGGCGGCGGCGGTGTCGTGCGGCAGGCGCTTGTTCAGCGCCGGATCGAAGCCGCGGATTCCCGGCGCGATCATCAGATTGGTCGGCGTCGCCGCGCCGCGCATGATGCGGCTCTTGATCGCCTCTATGTCGATCGCCTGGTAGAAGGCTTGGCGCACGCGCTTGTCCTTGAACGGATTCTTCCCCTTGATGTTCGAGAACAGCAGCTCGTCGCGCGCCTGGTCCATGCCGAGAAAGATCGTGCGCAGCTCAGGACCCTGCAGCACGTTCAGTGTGGGCGCGGCCTTGAGCTTCTCGATGTCCTGCAGAGGCACCGGCTCCATCATGTCGATGTCGCCCGAGATAAGCGCGGCCACCCGCGTGGCGTCGTTCTTGATCGGCGTGAATATCGCCTCGGTGACGTTGCTCTCGACCTTGTCCCAGTAGGCCGGGTTGTTCACGAATACCGTTCGCACGCCGGGCTCGCGCGACTTCAGCATGAACGGTCCGGTGCCGTTGGAGCGCAAGGTCGCAGCGTTTTCCTTGCCCTTGCGCACGTCGACGGGCGTGGCGGCGTTGTTCTTCTCGCACCATGCCTTGCTGACGATAAACCAGGTATTGAGCGTGTCAGGCAGGATCGGGAACGGATCGTTGGTGACGAAATCAACCGTATAGTCGTCGATCTTGCGCATCTCCTTGACCGTGGCGATCTTGGTCTTCATGTCGGAGCCGTCGGCCTTCGAGCGCTCATACGAGAAGATGACGTCGTCGGCGGTAAACGGCGTGCCGTCGTGAAACTTGACGTTCCGGCGAAGGTTGAATCGCCACACTGTCGGCTCGGTCTGCTTCCACGAAGTCGCCAGCAGCGGCAGGAGCTCGAGCTTCTTGCCGCGGCCCACCAGCGGCTCGTAGATATTGCCGAGCAGCGAAAGTTGCAGCGATTCGTTCAGCGAATGCGGATCCATCGAGGTCGTGTCGCCCTGGTCGGCGAATTTGTACGTGGCGGCATGCGTTGCGGCGGCAAGCCCTCCGGCGAGGACCAGTGCAAGCAATGTCAGCGTACGGCGGGCGGTCGGATTCATCGTTTCCTCCAGCAGCGTCAAGATTTGTATGATCAGATGTCGGCCGATGCCCGGGCCAGTTGACCAATCGCAATGCGGCAGGCGTCGACAGCCTGGGCATGGACCATGGCCTTCCAGTCGTCAGCATCGATATAAAAAACGTCGCGGATCGCGCGCTTGATTTCGTTGCGCCGCGTCGGCGGCGCCTCCGGGTGATTGTGCAGCCAGTGCTCGGCGCGAAGCGCCTGCAGCGCCTGCTCGACCGGATAGGTGCCGAATTCGAGCGCGATGCCGGCGAAATCGGCATCCGGGCACTCGTCGGATGCCGCGTAGCCGTTGACCCCGGTCAGCGGCGCCGACGTCGACGTGCCGTCGAAATACGAGGTCACCGCGTCACCCCACCAGGCCTTGGTGCGTGCGATGTCGGCAGCGACGTTGCCGCCGGCGTAAATCAGCTCGCCGTGCCCGCGTGGCCCCAGGCCGGTGTGAAAATCGATCCAGCCCAGCGAGCTGCGACTCGCCGCATGCTCGCGCAGCACGCCGCGCAGCACGCGGTTGCTCCACGCCGGACCGACGCCGCCGTAGAACATGCCATCAGGGAAACGGTACTGGCCGCCGCTGACTGCCGCCTGGTACGCGGCCGGTCCGTGCGCGGCGACCCAGGCGCCGAGCCGCCGCTCGCTGTCGATAGGCGGCGGCCAGGATGCTGGCAACAACAGCGAATGGATTTCCGCGTAAGCCGCGTTGACAGGCAGCGGTGCGCGGAAGTCGATGAAATTGCGGTTGAGGTCGGCGTTGTCCTCATTGACCCGGCGCAAATGCGAAAAGCCATACGGGTTGAGCGCATGCAACATCAGCACGCAAACGCCGGTGCGGTCGATATCGGCCCGAAAGTCGTCGTCGTCGAGCAGCGCCACCTGGCAGCCCGAGCCGCAAAATCCTTCGACGCCATGCGTGCCCGAAATCAGCAGCAGCAGCCCCGGCGCATCGGGTTCGCCGAGCATCGCCAGGTCGATCGACAATTCCTCGCCCTCGGCGCCGCGCTCGGTCGGATGGACATGCCGCGACACGCTTGCGCCTGCAGACTCGGCGGCAGAAAGGAACTTGGCCCGCGCTTCGCCGTAGCTTGCGGCGAAATAGCCGGCCGGGTTCATCGTGGCAAGGCCGTCGCGTTCAGCGGCAGCGCCGCTTCGGCCAGCGCGGCGAGATAGCCGGCGCCGATCGGTATCACCTCGTCGTTGAAATCGTAGCGCGTGTTGTGCAGGAAGCAGCCGCCCTCGGCGCCGCCCTGCCCCAGGCGCGCATACGCTCCCGGACAGCGTTGCAGCATGAAGGAAAAATCCTCCGAGCCCATCGACGGCTCGAGATCGCGCACGACGTTCTCCGAGCCGACCAGCGCATCGGCCACCCGCGCGGCGAATTCCGCTTCACGCGCGCTGTTGACGGTCGCCGGATAGACTCGATCATATTTGAGCGTCGCGGTCGCACCAAACGCAGCAGCGATCGAATGCACGAGCTCCGCAAGCCTGCGTTCGATGTGGTCCTGCGTCCTGGCGTTGAAGGTGCGCACGGTTCCGACCAGGCGCGCGTCGCGCGGCACCACGCTCATCGCGGCGAGATTGCCGGCGTGCATTGCGCACAGGCTGACGACGGCGGTGTCTATCGGGCTCACATTGCGCGCGACGATCGATTGGGCCGCAGTGATGATATGCCCGGCCACGAGGACTGGATCGACGGTCAGATGCGGATGCGCGCCATGGCCGCCGCGGCCCTCGATATGGATCTCGATGCGATCTGCCGCGGCCATCATCGGACCCGGCCGCACGGCGATCTGTCCGGGAGGCAGCCCAGGCCAGTTGTGCAGCGCATAGATCTCATCGGCGGGAAAACGCTCGAACAAGCCGTCGTCGATCATCGCCTTGCCACCGGCGAACCCCTCCTCGCCGGGCTGGAAGATCAGGTAAACGGTGCCGTCGAAGTTGCGCACGCGGGACAGGTACGCCGCTGCGCCGAGCAGCATCGTCGTGTGTCCGTCGTGTCCGCAGCCGTGCATTCGTCCCTTGAAACGAGAGACGTGCGCAAACTCGTTCTCCTCGTGCATCGGCAGCGCATCCATGTCGGCGCGCAGGCCGATCGCGCGGCCGCTCTCGACCTTCGCGCCGCGGATCACCGCGACGATGCCGGTCTTGCCTATGCCACCGTGGTGCTCGATGCCAAGCGCGTCAAGCTGGCGCGCGACGACTTCGGCGGTGCGATGCTCCTCGAAGCCGAGCTCGGGATGCGCGTGCAGATCGCGCCGCAGCGCAGTCAGCGCGGCATGCTCATTGCGGACGAAATCGACGGGGTTCATGCGCTTGCTCCGGCGCGCCGCTCGGCAGACTTACGGCGATTCATTGCGCCGCCGCGAGGCGTTCGATGCGCAATCTTGGGTCGACCGCATAGTACAGCAGGTCGACGACCAGATTGATCAGCACGAACACGAGTGCGATAAAGCAGAGATAGGCCGCCATCACCGGGACATCGGCGAAGCTGACCGCCTGAATGAACAGCAAGCCCATCCCCGGCCACTGGAACACCGTCTCGGTGATGATCGCGAATGCGATGATCGCGCCGAGCTGCAGCCCGGTGATCGTGATGACCGGAACCAGCGTGTTTTTGAGCGCGTGCCCGAAGTGCACGGCGCGGTCGGTGAGTCCGCGCGCCCGGGCGAACTTGATGTAGTCGGTGCGCAGCACCTCGAGCATCTCGGCCCGCACCAGCCGCATGATCAGGGTCATCTGGAACAGCGACAAGGTGATCGCCGGCAGGATCAGCGCCTTGAGCCCGCCCTTGGTCAGGAAGCCGGTCGTCCACCAGCCCAGCGCCACGGTATCGCCGCGACCGAACGAAGGCAGCCAGCCGAGGATCACCGCAAATACCAGAATCAGCAGGATGCCGATCAGGAACGTCGGCAGCGACACGCCGATCAAGGAGACCGCCAGCAGCAGTTGGGAGAGCCACGAGTTGCGCCGGAGCGCCGTGTAGACGCCTGCCGGGACGCCGAGCACCAGCGCCAGCAAGGCCGCAACGAAGGCGAGCTCCAGCGTCGCAGGGAGGCGCTCCTTGAGCAAGGTCGACACCTTGCGTCCTTGGCGGAGCGACAGGCCGAAGTCTCCCTGAACCGCCCGGCCGACGAAGCGGCTGAACTGTACGTAGAAAGGCAGGTCGAGGCCAAGGTCGGCGCGGAGCCTCGCGCGCTCTTCCTGCGTTGCGTCCTGCCCGACCATGAACGTCACCGGGTCGCCGGTGAAATTGAACAGGCCGAACGCGATGAACGCCACCACCGCCATGACGGCGAACGATTGGAGGATGCGGCGGATGATGAAGGCAAGCACGGAAAAGCGGCTGCGCTCGCGCCCGGTGTGGTGAAGGACCGCGTCGCGACGCCCGCCGATGATGCCTAAAGCCCTCGGCAGCGTCAATCGGGCGGCGCCGCCGCGGGCCCCGCAGGCGAACAACACCGTGGACAGTACGCTAGCCGGCGATCTCGGCGGCGCGATGGCAGGCGACCAGCACCGTCCCCAGCGGCTCGAGCGGCGGAACCTCGACCCGGCAGCGTTCGATCGCGTACGGGCAGCGCTTGTGGAACGCGCAGCCGGGCAGTTGCGACAGCGGCGACGGCGGCTCGCCTCGAATCGCAGCGCGCTCCCGGCGCGTGTCTATCGCCACTCCTGTGCTCGCGCTGCCCGTGCGCGCTGCGTCGCGGCGCAGGCGCGGCGTGCTCGCCAGCAGCGAGCGCGTGTACGGGTGCGCCGGCCGGGCGAACACATCGGCCTTCGACCCGTATTCGACAATCTTGCCGAGGTACATCACCGCGATCGCATCGGCGATGTGGCGCACGACTTGCAGATTGTGCGAGATAAAAAGATAGGCGATGCCCATTTCCTGCTGCAGATCCATCATCAGGTTGAGCACCTGGGCCTGGATCGAGACATCCAGCGCCGAGACCGGCTCGTCGGCGACGACCAGCTTCGGATGAAGCATCAGCGCACGAGCCACCGCGATCCGCTGCCGCTGCCCGCCGGAGAACATATGCGGATAGCGCCGGTAGTGCTCGGGCCGCAAGCCGACCTTCGCCATCATCGCCCGTGCCGCGGCGCGACGCGCGGCATTGTCGATTCCGGCGTTGATCGCCAGCGGCTCCTCGAGCAGCGTTCCGACTTTCTTGCGCGGATTGAGCGAGGCGTACGGATTCTGAAAAACCATCTGCACCGTCGGGCGCAATCGCTTCAACGTCGCCTTGTCGGCAGTTACGACGTCGATGCCATCGAGCTTCAGTCCCCCTGATGTCGGGCGCTCGATCATCGTGACCTGGCGTGCCAGGGTCGATTTGCCGCAGCCCGATTCCCCGACGACGGCAAGCGTTTCCCCGGCGCGCACGGTGAACGAAACGCCATCGAGTGCGCGCACGACCGCCTTGGCACGAAACGGGCCGCGCGATACCGCGTAATGGCGAGTCAGCCGATCGACCTCGAGCAGCGGGGCGCCGGGACTCATCGGCCGCCGGCCATCGCGCTTGCCGCCGCCTCTTCGGCCCATCCGTGCGTCGGTCGCCCGGCAGCGTCGAGCGCGAAATGACACCGAACCTTGCGTCCCACCGGTCCGGCCAGCGGCGGCCGATCGACCCGGCAGCGCGGCAGCGCAAAATCGCAGCGCGGCGACAACAGGCATCCGGCCGGGCGGTCGTACTGGCCGGGCACGACGCCGGGAATCGCCTTCAGCCGTGCCCGATCGAGGTTATGCTCGGGCAGCGCATCGAGCAGCGCCTTGGTATACGGATGTTGCGGGGTATCAAAGATCTCCGGCACCGGCCCGGTCTCGACCTGCTCGCCGGCGTACATGACGACGACGCGCTGAGCGGTCTCCGCGACGACCGCAAGATCATGGGTGATCAGCAGCAATGCCATGCCTCGCTCCTGCTGCAGCCGCAGCAACAGGTCGAGCACCTGCGCCTGGACGGTCACGTCGAGCGCGGTGGTCGGCTCGTCGGCGATCAGCAGCCGCGGATTGCAGGCGATCGCCATCGCGATCATTACCCGCTGCGCCATGCCGCCGGAGAGCTGGTGCGGAAACGCGCCGAGGCGCGCCGCGGGATCCGGGATCTCCACCTGCTGCAGCAGTTGCAGCGTCCGCGCGCGACGCAGCTTTGCACTCCCGCGCTCCTCCGGAGTGCCGTGCATGCGCAGGGTTTCGGTCAACTGGAACGCGACGGTGAAACAGGGATTCAGACTCGCCAGCGGATCCTGGAAGATCATCGCGATGTCCTTGCCGGTTAGCGCCCTGCGCTCGGCCGCCCCCAGCGACAACAACTCGCGCCCGGCGAAGGCCATGCGGCGCGCGCGCACGCGTCCCGGAAAGTCGATCAGCCCCATCAACGCCAGCGCGGTGACGCTCTTGCCCGAACCCGATTCGCCGACGCAGCCGACGATTTCGCCGGCGTCTATCGTCAGATCGACGTCGTCGACTGCAGTCAACGGCGCGGCTACGCTGCCGAATTCGACCGTCAGACCTTCGATCTCGAGCAAAGCCATCGTCTATCGCTTGAGCTTCGGATCGAGCGCATCCCGCAGGCCGTCGCCCATCAGGTTGAACGCCAGCACGGTGATCAGGATCGCGAGGCCGGGAAAGGTGACGACCCACGACGCACGCTGGATGAATTCAAGCGCGTCGGCCAGCATCGATCCCCACTCGGGCGTCGGCGGCTGCGCGCCCAGGCCAAGAAAACCCAGCGCGGCGGCATCGAGGATCGCGTTGGAAAAGCCGAGCGTAGCCTGCACGATCAGCGGCGCGGCGCAATTGGGCAGGATCGTATTGAACATCAGCCGCAACGAGCCGGCGCCCGCAATACGTGAAGACGCGACATACTCCTTGGCGGCTTCGGCGATCACCGCGGCACGGGTCAGCCGCACATAATGCGGCAGAAGCACGATCGCAATTGCATACATCGCATTGATCAGCCCCGGCCCGAGGATGGCGACGACGGCGATCGCCAGCAGAAGACTCGGCAGCGACAGCATCACGTCCATCAGGCGCATGATCGTGGTCTCGACGAGACCGCGAAAATAGCCGGCGGCGAGTCCGAGGACGACCCCCAGCGACAACGAGATCGCGACCGAGATCACGCCGATCAGCAGCGACAGGCGTGTGCCGTGGATCAGGCGCGAAAGAATGTCGCGTCCGACCGGGTCGGTACCGAGGAGAAAGCGCGAGCTGCCGCCGTCGTGCCATGCCGGCGGCGCCAGCGTGAACTCGCGGAATTGCTCGTATGGAGAATGCGGCGCGATCACGTTGGCGCCGACGGCCAGGACGACCAGCAAGACGATCAGCGCGAGCCCGATCACCGCACCCCGGCTTTGCGTGTACGCCTGCCAGAATTCCCGCAGCGTCCCGGGAACAGCCGGAGGCACATCGGCGGCGATGGCGGCGACTTCGCTCATCAGCCGTGCCGTATCCGCGGATTGATCACGCCGTAAAGCAGGTCGACGATCAGGTTGACGCTGATGACGATCGTCGCGATCAGCAGGATGCCGCCCTGCACGACCGGATAGTCCCGCGACTGCACGCCGTGCACCAGCCAGTTGCCAACCCCGGGCCAGGAAAAAATCGTCTCGGTGAGAATCGCGCCCGAAAGCAGAAGGCCGACCTGCAGGCCGATGACGGTGATCACCGGGATCAGCGCGTTGCGCAGCGCGTGCACCAGCACGACCTGCCAGTACGGGAGTCCCTTGGCACGCGCCGTGCGCACGTAGTCCTCGCGCAGGACCTCGAGCATCGACGATCGTGTCATCCGCGCGATCACCGCCAGCGGGATCGTGCCCAGCGCGATCGTCGGCAGCAGCAGGTGCGAGACCGCCGAGCGGAAAGCGCTCGCGTCGCCTGCCCGCAGCGTATCGACCAGCATGAAGCCGGTGGAAGCGGGTACGTCGAACTCGACCGCGATCCGTCCCGACACCGGCGTCCAGCCGAGCTGCACGGAAAAGAACAGGATCAGCAGCAGCGCCCACCAGAATATCGGCATCGAGTACCCGGTCAGCGAGACACCCATCACCGCGTAGTCGGCGACGGTGTTGCGCCTGAGCGCCGCGATGATTCCGGCGGGCAGGCCGACGGCGACGGCGAACAGCATCGCAAAAAACGCGAGCTCGACCGTCGCCGGAAAGAGCGTCAGGAATTCGCGCAGAACCGGCTCGTGCGTCGTCAGCGAGGTGCCGAGGTCGCCACGCAGCACCTGGCGCACATAGTCGGCATATTGCACCGGCAGCGGCCGGTCGAGGCCGAACTCGTGCAGTAGGCGGATCCGTCGCGCCGGGTCCATGCCGCGCTCGCCGGAGAGGTTCTCGACCGGGTCGCCGGGAATCAGATGGATCAGCGCGAACGCCAGCAGGGTCACGCCGAAAAAGGTCGGAACGATCAGCGCGGCACGGCGAAGGATGAAGGTCAGCATCAAACCGCCCGGCTACGCTGCCGATGCGCGATTAAAGCACCGGCGCGGGAACGCGACGCCGGACGAGGCCCGTCCTGCGCGGGCCGCGTCCGGTCCGGTCTATCACTGCGCGTTATCGCGGACGACGTCGGCGTTGGTGAAATAATGGTGCGCCGTCGCATCCATCTTGTAGCCCTTGACCTCCTTGCGTATCGGGTCGAAACGCACCGAATGCGCAAGCGTGATCCACGGCGCCTCGTCCTTGAATATCAGCTGGGCCTGCTCGTAGAACTTGGCTCGGTCGGCCTTGTTCGGCGTCTGCGCCGCCTTGATCACCAGGTCCTCGAACGGCTTGTTGCACCAGCGTGCGACGTTGCCGCCGCCCTTGACCGCTTCGCAGCCCAGCAGCGGCACGAAGAAGTTGTCGGGGTCACCGTTATCGCCCGACCAGCCGAACATCATCACTGCCTGCTCGCCGGTCTTGCTGCGCTTGCGATACTCGGCCCATTCGTAGGTGACGAGCTTCGTCTTGACGCCGATCTTGTCCCAGTCGGCCTGGATCATTTCCGCCATGCGCTTGCCGTCGGGGTTGTACGGCCGGGTCACCGGCAGATACCAGAGATCCACCTCGAAACCGTTCGGGTAACCGGCCTGCGCCAGCAGCTGCTTCGCCTTCGCCACGTCGTACGGATAATCCTGCACGGCGTTGTTGTAGCTCCAGAGAATCGGCGGAATCGGGTTCTTCGCGACTTGGCCCTGCCCCTGATAGACCGCCTTCAGGATTGCGTCCTTGTTGGTGGCCATGTTCAGCGCTTGCCGCACCAGCTTGTTGTCGAACGGTTTCTTCTCGACGTTGAACGCTATGTAACCGACGTTCAGGCCCTCCTTCTGGAGCACGTTGAGCTGCGGGTCCTTTTGCATTTCGGCCAGGTCAGCCGGCTTCGGGAACGCCATCGCCTGGCATTCGCCGGTCTTTAGCTTCGCGTAGCGTGCGGTCGCGTCGCGGGTAATCGAGAAGATCAGGTTGTCGATCTTCGTCCGTCCCTTCCAGTACTGGTCGAACGCCTTGTAGCGGATCGTCGCGTCCTTCTGGTACGAGACGAACTCGAACGGCCCGGTGCCGATCGGATAGATGTCGGCGGCGTTCGGCGTTCCCTTCTTCATCATCGTGTCGAAGTACTCGGCCGAGTTGATCGAGGCAAAATCCATCGCCATGTCGGCGAGGAACGGGGCCTCGGGCCGCTTCAACGTAAAGCGGACCGTGTACTTGTCGACCGCCTCGACCTTGTCGACGATGTTCTTCATGCCCATGTCGTCGAAATACGCGTACGTCTGGCCGGCGGTCATCTTGTGGAACGGATGATTGTCGTCGGCCATGCGGCTCCACGAAAAAATCACGTCGTCGGCGTTGAAATCGCGCGTCGGCTTGAAGTTGGCGTTGCTGTGGAACTTGACGCCGTGCCGCAGCTTGAACGTGACGACCTTGCTGTCCGGCGAGACGGTCCACGATTCGGCCAGCGCAGGAATGATGTTGGTCGTGCCGGTTTCGAATTCGACCAGCCGGTTGAACATCGGCACCGACACGGCGTCGAATGTCGTCCCGGTCGAGAAGAACTGAGGCTGGAAGCCCTCGGGGCTTCCTTCCGAGCAATAGACGAGGGTCTTGTTCGCCGCCGCGGCCGGGAAGGCGGCGACCAGCCCCGCGATCAGCGCGGCGTGGAGCAGATGACGATGAGTCCTGACGGGAAGTTGGCGCATGATGTCCTCGGTCGGCTATTCAGGGATTCGCCTTAGCGTTCCAAGCGAACAGATCGACAATGCTAGCCGCCTGCCAGGGGCGTGGCAATAACGATCACAATCGCGCTCCCGGGCGTCCCGCGGCAGAGCGCTGCCGGCGCGTTTCGAAGAGGCAGATTCCGGTCGCGACCGAGACGTTGAGCGAAGCCACCGTTCCGAGCAGCGGGATGGCGACGATCCGGTCGCAAAGCTCGCGCGTCAGCCGGCGCAGCCCTGATCCTTCTGCGCCCAGCACCCAGGCGAGCGGCCCCGACAGGTCGGCCTCGAACAGGTTTTCGGCGCCGCCTGCCTCGGCACCGGCCAGCCACACTCCCCGATCCTTGAGGTCGCGCAGCGTCCGGGCAAGATTCGTGACGCTTACGACCGGCACCGTGTCCGCTGCGCCCGAGGCCGCCTTCGCGACCGTCGCGTTGAGACCGACCGCGCGGTCCTTGGGCACGATCACCGCGTGCGCGCCGAACGCATCCGCGCTGCGCAGGCACGCCCCCAGATTGTGCGGATCGGTCACGCCGTCGAGCACCAGCAGCAACGGCGGCTCGTCGAGACCAACGAGTACGTCGTCGAGCGTGCGGTACGGTTGAGCGGCGTCGACTTCGGCTATAACGCCCTGGTGTCGGTCACCGCCCGCAATCGCGTCGAGCCGTTTGTCGTCGACCGGATGGACGGCAACGCCGGCGCCTTCGGCGCGCTCGATCAGCTCGCGTGCACGACGGTCCTGGCGCGAAGCGATGACATAGACCGCACGCACGCTTGCCGGATGCTGGCGCAATCGCGCGGTGACCGCATGGAAACCGGTGAGGTAACGGGTGTCGGACATCGCAGCGGAAGTTGCGGACTCGGGTGACCGATTGCAGCCGTGGCGGGGCGCCGCAAGCTTCGGTATAATCAATAGTTTACCGCAGGATCCGGCGCGGGCGGAATGACGAGCTCGCCGGCGATCACCCCGGGCTGTTGTAGCTCAGTTGGTAGAGCAACTGATTCGTAATCAGTAGGTCGGTGGTTCGACTCCACTCAACAGCACCACAGTTTTTCGATAGCGGTCACCAGGGAGTCACGGTCGTCCGAATGCCCCGATCTTCGCTGCCGGCCGGCGATTCGTTTTCCACCAAGAGCCGTGGAGACCGCCGGCCATCGTCCCTTTGCCTACACAAAAGAGCATCCATCCATGCGCGCGCTAGCTTGTATTGCCATCACACTGACCTTCTCCATCGCTGCGACTCTGGCCCAAGCCGGATGCCTGCGCTGTGAATCCATTCTGAACGTCATTGACGCACCCGTGATCGCCCCGGCCGGGAAGCCATTGAGCGTCGATCAGATCAAGGCTTCGATCCTTCGTGCCGGCGCAGCGCTCGGTTGGCAGATCAGGGAAGAAGCGCCGGGCAAGCTCGTCGGGACGCTGATCCTGCGCTCGCATACCGCGGTGGTCGACATTCCTTACTCGGCGACCAGCTACAGCATCCAATACAAGTCCAGCATCGACCTCAATGAAGGGGACGGCCAGATTCACAAAAACTACAATGGCTGGATACGCAATCTCAACAAGGGCATAAACGCCCAGCTCCTGCTATCCTGAAAAACGGATCCTGTTGACATGGAGCCGGTATCTCCGCGCGAGTTGGCATCGTTGGTCGTCAGATCCTTGGGCATGGACGACGTTGACCCGGAGCAGATCGATCTGGACGCTCCTCTCTTTGGGGCTGGATTGGGGCTCGACTCGCTGGACATGCTGGAGTTGTCACTCGCGATTCAGCAACGCTACGGTGTGAAACTCAGGGCGGACGATCCGAAAAATGAAGCGATTTTCTCGTCGCTGCGCAGCTTGGCTGCGCACGTGGATGCCTGCCAGGCCTTGCGGAGCTGATGCACTTCCTGGAGCCGCTCGCGTTGCAAGCGTGGACGGCGCTGCGTTACCTGTCACCGATAGTTCTGCTGGGGCTGGCGTGGTTTTTCGGCAGCACCTTGCGCCCGGGTCACATGCCGTTGATCGAACGCATTGCGCGGCGCAGCACCCCTATTCTCTCGAACAACTTGTGCCGATATACCCGCCGGCTCACGGCGATCTGGTGCGGCTATTTTGTGGGAGCAGCCTCGCTGTCCGCGATTGTCGGTTGGTCGGATGGCGTCGCCTTCGGTCGCGTAGGTCTCGCGGTGTTGGCCGGCAGCGTGCTTTTGTTCGTTGGCGAGCGTTGGCTGCGACCGCGAATTTTTCCGCACGAGGTGTTTCCGGGACTGCTGCAACAGGCGCGCGATACATGGAGCGTCTGGCGGACTCGCGACGGCACCGGTACAGGGACCCGGAAATAGACATGGCGCCGGCTCATTCGGCCGGCCAGTGCACGACATGTCGCTCAGGATAAGACGTCCGGTTGCGACGGCTGCGGCCCCGGGTATGCCGCCGCAGCTGTCCCACTCGGCGTTGCTGGCCGCGGGTGCGCTACTGGACCAGCCGGCGATCGTGAGCCCGGATAGGACCTGGACATGGCGCCAGGTGCATGAGGCTTCGATTGAATTGTCGAAGCGTCTGGGTCACGCGACAGCGGTCTGCAATCTGTGTGCCTCCCGGGTGAGCTTTCTCGTGACGTGGCTCGCTGCCTTGCGCAGTCGCGCCTTGTTGGTGTTGCCGCCATCGGGCGGCCATGCCGACTTAGCCGGTGTCCTGAAATCGACGCCCCGTCCTATAATCGTCGCCGACCACTCGCAACCGATTCATCAGAGTTGGCGGAGCAGCGCCGAGTGTCTGATCTGCCCGCAAATCTGGCAACCGTCGAAGGCATCGGCCAAAGAGCTGGCTTGGCAACCTGATTGGGATCGCACCGCGATTCTGCTCTATACGTCGGGAAGCACCGGAGTCCCTGAGCCACAGTCCAAGACCTTGCTGCACCTCACCCTGGGTGCGCAGGTGCTCGGCGCACGGCTGGCCCGGGAGATCGCTGGCGGTCTGAGCGCGGTCCGGCGCATCGTATGCAGCGTTCCGCCACAACATATGTTCGGTATCGAGGCCTCGGTCATGCTCTCGCTGGTGCATGCGATTCCTGTGCAGGAGGGCCGCCCGCTGTTGCCGGCGGATGTGCAACAGGCTTTCGCGGGCTCGTCCGGAACGGCATGGATTGCGACTCCATTGCACCTGCGTGGTCTGGTGCAGTCGGGCGAACCGTTGCCGAACTGCAACTTGGTGCTGGCCTCGACGATGGCGCTGACGCAACCATTGGCGCAACAGACGGAAGATCTCACCGGTGCTCCGGTTCTGGAGATCTATGGATCGACCGAGACGGGTGTCCTGGCAATGCGTCGCACCGCTCAGGAAGAAGCGTGGGAGCCCGTGGGCGGCGTTCGGGTCGAAAGCGTCAGCAACGGCACCCTGGCCCGCGGCTCACATTTCCGTTCGCCGGTGCGCGTGGCCGATGAAATTGAAATCGGTGCGACGGGCACCTTCAGACTCCTCGGTCGTTCGGCCGATATGATCAAGATCGGTGGGCGTCGCGCCTCGTTGGCGGGCCTCAATCTGCTGCTCCAGGATCTGCCGGGTCTCGAAGACGGAGTGTTTTACCTGCCCGCCGCCACGAATCCGACAGAACGCCTCTGCCTGATCTATTCAGGTCCGATGCTCGACCGAGCTCGCGTCGAGGATTGGTTGCGCGCCCGGGTCGATTCGGCGTTCTTGCCCAGGACGTTCATTCACGTCGACAAGCTGCCTCGACTCGAAAGCGGCAAATTGCCGCGACGCGCTTTGGACGCGCTGTTTGCAATGCGGCAGCGTCGGGCTAAGCCACCGGGGACCGCTGGCGGGACATGAGCGTTCAGTCACGATCCTTCGAATTTCAGTTTTCGATTCCATGTGCGCATCCAGCATTGCCGGGTCACTTCCCAGGGCTCCCGATCGTTCCGGGCGTGCTGTTGCTGGATTGCGTGTTTACCGGTGTAACCGCCGAGCTGAATCGTCCAGTGACCGTTCTGCAAAAGGTCAAGTTCGTCGCTCCTCTGCTGCCTAATGAGCCCGCTACGGTGTCATGCCAGGCGATCGGCGATCAGGTGATGTTTTCCGTCAAGACGTGGCGCGATGGCATCCTGACGACGCTGGCTGAGGGGCATGCCCACCTGGCGCATCAACCGATGCCCTCACCGCCTCCAAGCGCAACGCCGGCAGGTCGGAGTTTCCGGGAGTGAACCGGTGGACCGCCAAGGCCGAACGTGGCAGCACCTGGCTCATTCGTTTGATCGCCTGGTTGGCCCGCGCCGCCGGCCGCCCGTTGTGCCGGGCATTGCTCTACCTGATCGTGCTGTACTTCATTCTTGCCGACACCGTAGCGCGGCGTGCATCGCGAGAGTTCCTGAGTGCCGCCACGGACCGACGCGCAGGCTGGATCGACGTCTTCGGGCATCTATACTTCTTTGCGGCGACGCTGCTCGACCGGGTCTATATGGCGACCGGCGACTTCCGTCGGTTTCATATCTCCGTCGCCGGCGACGCGCTCCTTCATAGCGCGCTGGAATCGGGCAGCGGCTGCCTTCTTCTGGGTTCACATCTGGGCAGCTTTGATCTGATGATGCTTGCCAACAGGGCATTCAAAGGCCTGCCAGTCAACATCATGATGCACTTCGATCCACGTTCCAGAGTGCGCCAGATCGCCGGTATTGACGACAGCCGGTCAACGACCATTCCGCTCGGCCGGCCCGACAGTTTCCTGCGAGCCTACGAACTGCTCGAGCGCGGGGAGATAGTGGCAATGCTGGCGGATCGTGTCGACGGCTCGGGTCCCAGTCTCGAATCGTCGTTTCTTGGCAAACGCGCGTGGTTTCCACTGGGGCCGCACGTCCTGGCTGCGCGTGCGGGCGTACCGGTGATCTTGTGCTTCGGGCTGTACGAGGGTGGCGCCCGCTACCGGATAGAGTTTGTCGAGTTCGGTCCCGCAGCAGCCGCGGACACCCGGGGCGCCATGTTGCAACCGATGGTGGATCGATATGCGTCCCTGCTCGAGCGGATGGCGAGACAGCACCCGAGGAATTGGTTCAACTTTTACCCCTATTGGACCAGACAATGAATTGCGTCGGCTTACTGCGACTATTGCAATTGTGCGTATTGCTGTGCGTGGCTGGTGCCGCATTCGCGCAGGCGTTCAGTGTGGCGCGTTTGCAGCGCTTGCTGCAGCAGGCACCCCAAGCCGACGTTCGTTTCACGGAAACGCGCGAATCGCGCTGGCTGGCCGCGCCGATCGAGTCGTCCGGGAGCCTGCGATCGAATGCCATGATGCTGGAAAAACGCGTCGAACGTCCGCGCCCCGAAACGTGGCGAATTCTCAGCGACCGGATGCAGGTGACCGCGCCAGGTCTGGACGGCGTCAAAGAAGTCATGTTCGACCATGCCCCTGCCGCGGCTGCGCTCGCCAACGCGCTGCGCAACGTAATGGCAGGCGACCTGGAGGCGTTGAACAAGGATTTTCAGCTTGATCTGTCCGGCAACGAACGCGAATGGACGCTGCAGCTGACGCCGCGCCGCCCGGACGTTGCCCGCCAACTGAAGCAGATCGGCCTCCACGGCGCAGGGCGGCGTTTGGAGGGTATGGTGATCCAGGAGAGTCAAGGCGATCGCACGACGACGCAGCTCCATTACGCAGAGTGAAAAGGCAAAAGGACAATGTTCGATGACGACCCGCTGAGCGCGCTTGAGGCCATTACGGCGGCGCAGCATCTCGCGTTCGCCCCGCTGGCCTTTCACGCGGCGCTGGTCCTGCGTGATCGCGGCATACTGACGGCCCTCGCGAAATCTGCTCCTGACGGACTGCAAATCGCCGACGTCTCGCTGCAGACGACGTTGCCCACCTTTGCGGTGAGGGTGCTGCTGGAGGCCGGGCTCGGTCTGCACATCGTTTGGCGCTCGGGCGAAAACGGCCGCTTTCATCTCGGTAAGCTCGGTCATTTTCTGCTCGAAGACGAGATGACGCGCGTCAACTTCGACTTCACTCGCGACATCTGCTACATGGCCGCGGTCCATCTGGACGAGGCCTTGCGTGAAGGACGGCCGGCCGGCCTCAAGACGCTTGGACCATGGTCGAGCCTGTATGAAGGTCTTTCCGTTCTTCCCGAACCCGCGCGCAAAAGCTGGCTTGCCTTCGATCATTTCTATTCGGATGCTGCATTCCCTAGCGTTTGTGCACGCCTGGCGCGCGACCCACCCGCCAGCTTGCTCGACATCGGATGCAATACCGGACGCTGGGCGCGGATTTGTCTGCAGCAGTTGCCCGAATGCAGGATCGGTCTGTGCGACCTGCCACTGCAGCTTGATGTCGCGCGCGAGAATCTGCAGCACACTGATTCCTTTGACCGCGTCCGCTGCTATCCGACCGATCTGTTGGACCCGGAAGACCCCCTCCCGCAGGGCTATGAACTCATCTGGATGAGTCAGCTGTTGGATTGTTTCTCCGAACGGCAGATCGTCGACATCCTGTGCAAGGTGCGGGCCGCCATGCCGCCGGGCGGGCGCCTTTGGATCCTCGAGTTGTTCTGGGATCGGCAACGTTTCGAAGCGGCTGCGTTCAGCCTGCAGCAGACGTCTCTTTACTTCGCCTGCGTCGCCAACGGCAACAGCCAGTTCTACGACTCGAAGGTCTTTCTTGCGTTATTGCCCCGCGCCGGATTCGAAGTCTCCCGGCTCAGCGACGGAATCGGCGGCTATCACACGCTGATCGAATGCGTGGTGTCGCCATAAGCGGCGCCACCGCTGCGCGTCGGCTAAACTTCGTAGTGCGGCGCGAGTAAGCTTCGACTGCCGGCCCGTCACCTTTTGGAGTCCCAAGTGTCAGGGATTGCGGCATACAGCACGCTCCACGCCGCAGGCGTCGACAACGACGAATCGTGGCAGGCGATCCTTGCGGGTCGGTCCGGACTGCGACCCAACACCTTGCCGTGGTGCGATCTGCCGACCTGGATCGGCGAGGTCGCAGCAGCCGAGGACACGGCATGGCCCGCGGAGCTGAAGGCATGGGACTGCCGCACTCATCGGCTCGCGTGGGCGGCACTGCACCGCAACCAATTTCCGAACGCGGTGAGCAGCGTCGTCGAGCGTTACGGCGCATCCCGCATCGGATTGGTTCTGGGCTCGAGCACAGCGGGCATTCGCAGCACGGAAATCGCCTATAAGGAGTGGCGCAGCCACGCGCATTGGCCGGAGGATTTCGACTATCGGCGCACGCATTCCTGGGATGCGTTGTGCCACTTTACCGCCGGGCTGCTTGGACTACAGGGACCCATGGTAACTATCTCGACCGCGTGCTCATCGAGCGCCAAGGTCTTCACCATGGCACAACGCTGGATCGATTGCGGCTTGATCGATGCCGCAGTGGTCGGCGGCGTGGATAGCCTGTGCCTGACGACCCTGCTCGGATTCAACGCCCTGCAGTTGCTGTCGAGCGACATCTGCCGGCCGTTCGACAGCGCGCGGAGCGGCATCTCCATCGGAGAGGCTGCCGGTTTTGCGCTGCTTAGCCGGGAGTCGGCAGCCGTCGACCTGGTCGGTGGCGGCGAGTCCAGTGACGCATGGCACATGTCGGCACCGCATCCGGACGGTCTCGGCGCCCAGGCTGCCATGCGGCAGGCACTGACGGCGGCGAATCTCAAGCCGGCAGACATCGGCTACGTCAACGCCCATGGCACGGCAACGCCGGCCAACGACCGTGCCGAGGCGGCCGCGACGCGAAGCGTTTTCGGGCCCCGCGGAGTTCCGATTTCGTCGACCAAAGGCGTTACGGGCCACACCCTTGGCGCGGCCGGCATCACCGATGCCATCGTGGCAATCCAGGCCCTCGAGCAGCAGACGATGCCGCCATCGGCCAATTTGCGCGAGTTGGATCCACGCCTTGGGCTGGACGTGGTAACGCATCCCCGTCGCGGCGAACTGCGCTACGCGATGAGCAACAGCTTTGGTTTCGGCGGGACCAACTGTTCATTGATATTCCAAAGAACGCTCTGACATGCCGCTACGTTTTGTGCTGTACTCAGCAGGAGTGTTGGCACCCGGTATCAATTCGCTGGAGGAGCTGTTGACGCTGTTTCGCACGGGGAAGCCCGGTGTCTCGGAGCCGCTGGCGCTGCCCATCCCGACATTGCTGCCAGCCAACGAACGCAGGCGCGCCAGCGAGGCGGCACGGCTCGTGCTCGCGTGCGCAGAACAGGCCATGCTGACGAGCCCATGCCCCCCCGACCAGTTTCGATGTGTGTTTACGTCCGACGAGGGGAGTGGTGAGGTCTGTCAGCAGATGCTCGAAGCGCTGGCCACGACCCGCCAGGTGTCGCCCCTGCTGTTCCATAACTCGGTGCACAATGCGCCGTCCGGCTATTTCTCCATTGCCTATCAGAACCGCCAGCCGGCCGTAAGCGTCAGCCTGGGGCGCGAGAGCTTTGCCAGTGGATTGCTTTGTGCCGTTACCGAGGTCGCCACCAGCGGGCAGCCGGTCCTGTTTTTGGCCTACGATCTCACGATACCGGAGCCGATGCTTTCGCTGTTGCCCATCCGGGAAGCGACCGCGACGGCGTGGATCATCGGATCTGATAACGCAGACGAACGGCCTGGCGCTACCGTTGATTCATCCGCTCGCCCGCCGCTCGCGTCTTTTGAACTCAGCCTGCATCACGCAGGTGAAAGTCCTGATCAATCGCCGCCGCAATGGCTACCTCGTTCGTGGGCTGCCAACAGCAGTGCTCAGTCGTTTGCCGTGCTGGCCTTGTTGGCGGACGGCCATGGCAGCTGCGAGTTCGTGCTCGGCGCACAGCGCTTGCGCGTGACCGTTATGGACGCCGCCGTGTCATGCTGACCCGCGCGCAAATCGAACTCCGCATACCTCACGCGGGGTCGATGTTCCTGCTGGACCGAGTCGTTCGGTATGATGCGACGCGCATCGTTTGCGAGGCAACGGCGCCGACCGCGAATCATCCCCTCGCCCGGGCGCAGGATATGCCTGCCGTGACAGCGGTGGAGTACGCGGCGCAGGCCGCGGCGTTGCATGGTGCCCTGCTGGACGGCAATCCCGAACCGCGACGCGGAATGCTTGCCAAGCTAAGCGAGGTCGAGCTTACCGAGGGTTGGCTCGAAGAGACTTCCAGTACACTGACCATCCAGGCCGATCTTCTCGTGCGCGGAGCGTCCGGCTGCATCTACTCGTTCGCGGTGCATGACGCGCGGGGCTGGGGCGCCCGCGGAAGGCTCCTGGTAGCGTTCGCGAATGATGATTGAAAAACGCGCAGGGAAGCGGGCGCTGGTCACCGGCGGCAGCGGCGGAATCGGCACCGCGATTTGCCGGGCGTTGGCGGCTGCTGACGTCCACGTCATCGTGCACGCCCGCCACCCGGATCGCGCACAGAGCCTGGCGGCAGCGCTCGTCGCCGAGGGCGGACTCGCAAGCGCCGTGGCATTTGACCTGGCCAGCGAATCGGCTGTACACAGCGCCGTCACCGCGTTACTGTCGGAGGGACCGATCCAGATTCTGGTCAACAATGCGGGTATTCATCGGGACGCGCTGATGGCCGGTATGGACAGCGCTACCTGGAGCAGTGTGGTCGATACCAACCTCAATGGCTTCTTTCGGGTCACCCAGCCCCTGCTGCTGCCAATGGCTCAGACGCGCTGGGGACGGATCATTAACATTACGTCGGTGTCCGGGCAGAGCGGCAACAAGGGACAGACCAATTACTCTGCGGCCAAGGCAGGACTTCACGGAGTCACCAAGTCGCTGGCTCTGGAAATGGCCGGGCGCGGGATTACGGTCAATGCGGTAGCGCCCGGCATCATTGATACCGCTATGCTGGACGACGTGTTTCCTCCCGAGAAAATCAAGGCGATCGTGCCGATGGGCCGCGCCGGACGACCGGAGGAAGTGGCTGCTCTTGTCGCTTTTCTGGCATCGGACGCAGCCAGCTACATCACCGGCCAGGTCATTGGCGTCAATGGCGGGCTGTACTGAGACGCCGTTGCCGGAGGGCGGCTCGGCGGATGTCTGGGATGGTGTCTGGATCGCCATTCCGGCATACAACGAGGCCGGGACCATCCGGGCCTTGGCGCAGGCGGCGCTGGCGCTTTGTCCTCGGCTGATCGTTGTCGACGACGGGTCCACGGATGCGACTGCCCTGCAGCTGAGTGGACTGCCGCTAACGTTGCTCCGGCAGCCTGTGAACAAGGGCAAGGCCGCGTGCCTTCGGCTCGCATTCTCCGAAGCGCGTCGCCAAGGCGCGCGATGCGTCATCACCCTGGATGGCGACGGGCAACACGATCCAAGCGATGCGCTTGCGCTGTTGCATGCCTGGCGAAATCACTCCGATCGCCTGATCGTCGGATCGCGATTGCATGACAGGGCGCAATTCCCCTGGGCTCGGTACCTCGCCAACCGATTCGCCTGCTTTTGGATCTCGTGGGCGGCGGGATACCCGATTGCCGATTCGCAGTCGGGTTTTCGCGCGTATCCTGCGGCCGTCTTGAACATTGCTTCAGGCGACAAGGTGCGCGGCAATCGATTCACTTTCGAAAGCGAGATCCTGATCGAGGCCGCCGACCATGGCATCCTGACACTCGCGGTCGCGATTGCCGGTCGCTACCCGCGCAACGCCAGACCGAGCCATTTCCGTCCCGTCGTAGACATTGGGAAAATCGTGCTTATGGTCGCCACGCGATTGGTCAAAAAGGGGCTTTACCCGCTGGGTCTGTGGCGCAGTCTGCGTCCCGCTCCGGTCCTTTCGCCCATCGATATCGACAGGTCGGATGACTAGCCTTCATCTGAGGTTGAAGGCTGCGGGGGTGCGGCCCGCTGCAGGTGCAGTCAGGACAAGCGGGGGCCTGCCGTGACTGCCGTCCTGCTGGTGGCTGAGGCCGTCCGCTACCGATACCCGAAACAAACTACGCCGGCGCTGGACGACGTGAGCCTCACGCTGTCACGCGGCGAGATCGTGGGCTTGCTGGGGCCGAACGGGTCGGGCAAATCGACCTTGATCAACCTGTTGAGCGGTTTGCGTGTGCCACAAGCCGGAGCGGTTCGCTTCGTCGGCGATCCGCCCGCTACCGTAGCGTGGGTGCCGCAGGAGACCGCGTTCTATCCGCAACTCTCGTGTCGTGAGAATTTGCAATTTTTCGTGTCGATGCTTGCGGTGTCCTCCGAAGAGCGCGAGACCCGGGTCGAGCAGGTCATCGGGGCGTGCGTCCTTGGCGAGTTTCTGAACAAACAGGCGCGCGAGTGCTCTGGCGGCGTTCGCAGGCGATTGAATATCGCGATCGGTCTGCTCCAGAAACCCGACGTGCTATTGCTGGACGAACCGACGGTAGGAGTCGACCCGCAGACCCGCCTCTTTCTGCTCGACCAGGTGGTACAAATTGCGCAGCAGGGAGCGGCGATCGTGTACGCCACGCACTACATGGAAGAAGCGATGGCGGTGTGCAACGAGATCCTTATCTTGGACCACGGGCATGTCGTGGCCAGCGGGGACTTGGCTACGCTCTTGAAAGGCACCGCCGAGTCGGGTCCCTTTGCCAACCTCGAAGCGCTGTTCATGCACAACACCCAGCGGTCGCTGCGCGACTGAACAGCTATGCACGCGTTGAAACAGATAGTCTCCATCGCGAGCAAGGAGTGGCGTCTGCTGTTTCGCAATCCCCACGGCCTGGCGGTCCTTTTTCTGATGCCGGCCATCTTCCTTCTGGTCATGTCGTTTGCTTTGAAAAACACGCTGACGTCTGACGATATCGCACTGCCACAGACGGGCTGGGTGGTCGAGGATTCAAGCCCGCTCGCCATGCAGTGGTCGAACGATTGGATCGAGCGCAACGGTGGCCAGCGGTTCGCCTCGCGCGCGCTTCTGCAGGACGCGTTGCGTGCAAGGCGCGTCCAAGCCGGCGTTATCGTCCAGGATGGTTGGGTAAGCCCGGGGGGGGTTCCCCGCGCTGATCGCATCGAGCTCTGGCTGAGCAACCGCATCCATCCGGGATCGGCTGGGCGCCTGCGCGCCGACATCGGTTTCTCCATGCTTCAGCTGCAAATGAAAAGCCAGGCGGCAGCGGCGGGCCCGCTCGCCAGCATTCTGCTGAACAGTGCGAATCAAAGCGATCAGGCGAGGCCGCTGGGCGTCACAAATATCCGCTATCTGTACGAAATCGAGTCCGGACGCAAGATGACGGCGGTCCAGCAAAGTGTGCCGGCTTGGTTGATCTTCGGTATGTTTTTTGTCGTGATTCCGCTAGCCGGTGTGCTGATTCAGGAGCGCAACGACGGCACGCTTGCACGGCTCTCGACCTTTGGCGTATCGCCCTTCACCATTCTCTGCGGCAAGCTGGCGGCGTTCATGGCGCTCAACTGGGTGCAGCTGCTGCTGATGCTCCTGGTGGGCCGCTGGCTCGTGCCCTCGCTGGGCGGCGATGCGCTGTATTTGGATCTGCAGGTCGGCTGGTTCTTGCTGATAGTGTTTGCGACCAGCGCGGCCGCCGTCGGATTGGCGCTGCTATTCAGCGCGTACGCGCGCTCGTTCGATCATGCCGCCGCGCTCGGCGGCGGCGCCAATGTCGTGCTGGCGGCAATCGCGGGCATCATGGTGCCGCGGCCCCTGATGCCGGCTTCCATGCAGACCATTTCCGAGTGGTCGCCGATGGGCTGGGCGCTGGACGGCATGCAGACCGTCTTTCTGGGCGCACCCGATGCGTCCCAAGTCGTGCCTAAAGTCGCGCTGCTGCTTTTATTTGCGTTCGTTTGCCTGCTTCTGAGCTGGCGTCCGATTCGTCGTCTGGATCGGTCTGTCTGAAGTAGTCGTTGTCTCGTGTGTTCGGTAGCGGCGATCCTCCGCCACTCTTCCCGACACACCGATCCGCAAATCCCGTCTATTGTTTACTACTGGCGTCGCGCACTTGAGCTAGCTGCGGGCGCTTGACTCCCTCGGCACGAGGCAGCGACAGATGGCCAAACACGCCGCTGGCACAATCGTTGCTGTGAGGTCGGTAAGGACCCGTCGAAGTTGCCGCGATGCGCGGCAACCGGTGCGGCGCTGCCTCGCGGCGTGCGGCCTCGACGTGCCCGGTGCACCGTTGAGGGAGTTGTGCGGCCATGACGGAACGACCGCAGTCGCCAGGAGAAGAGATTGCCAACAGCTTGAGCCACGGGCTCGGGTTCGTGGCTGCCTTGGCTGCGGCGCCTATTCTCGTGCTGACCACTGCGCAAACGGGCAGGACGCTGAACGTCGTCGGCGCGACAGTCTTTGCCGCAACCATGGTGCTGCTCTATTGCGCGTCCACGATCTACCATGCAGTGCCGCACCCGCGCGCCAAGGCGCTGCTGAAAAAAATAGACCACGGCGCAATCTTCCTGCTGATCGCAGGCACCTATACACCATTCACGCTTGGCGCCCTGAGCGGTCCGTGGGGTTGGACGCTGCTCAGCGTGGTCTGGGGCCTCGCCGTCGTCGGCGTCACCCTCAAGGCCTTCGATCGTATCGAGCATCCGCTCGCGTCGCTCGGCCTTTATTTGCTGATGGGATGGCTGTGCCTCGCGGCACTCGGGCCGCTACTCGAGCGAGTTCCGCAACCGGGGCTTCTGCTACTCGGTGCAGGAGGCTTTGCCTACATGGCGGGCGTCGCGTTCTTCGCGACCGACTCACGGCTGCGATATGGACATTTCATCTGGCACCTGTTCGTACTGACCGGTACCGGGTGCCACTTCTTCGCGGTGCTGGGGTACGCAGCCTGAGTCAGTCCCGCGATCCAGCCCTGGCTGCATGCCGTTGGCGCTGGCTCCGTTTCCGAGTTGCGCCATCGCGTATCGCGTTAAACTGCACGTCGCCGTCAGGAGACAGTACTTGCCACGTGGACAGAGAAGCTCGTCACGAGTAACTCATACGGACGGGATCGCGGACTAAACAAACAGGAAAACCATGGCGGCAGCGGACGACGACGCAAAAGCAACGACCAGCGGAAATGCGGGCAGAGAGACCGCGGTGCAGTCGATGGCTCACATGACGATTGCCAAAGCGCATCTCCGGGAGTTGATCAAGGCCCGGGTCCACACGCGCGCCGCGTCACGCGCATTCAAGCATCTCGACCGGGCGATGGAGATCCTTACCGAGGCGATTCGAGGCGACACTCCGAAGGAGGACTAGGGGGGTTGTCGATCGCCATGGTCATATCAGGGTCGGCTTCGCATTCCGGCAAAGTAGCCGACCGTTTGACAGCCCTCGATGGCGCTGCTTTGCGAAAACGTTCCTGCGATCGCATTCGTCTGAACGTTCAAAGCCGAGACGCTGGCCGTGCCTGAGTCACCCGTGGTATCGGTATACGTCCCGAGAACAGCGCCGAACTGCCCGCTTTGGCTGAGCATCCCGGAAATTGTGATGCCGGCCACCCCCAGGATCGAAATCCCGATGCTGATCGACTGTCCGGTTTGAGTTATGGTTATTGTTAGCAGAGGGATCTCCCCGGATCCGTTGTTACTCGGGTCGGTGCAAGCGGTTGTCGTAAAGTGGAACGCACCCATATAGGTTCCGCTGTAGTCGTCGACGACCAGGGTTTGCCGAATGACGTTCTTCGTGACCGCAACGCCGTCAGCGACGTAGCTGAGCGTGCCTGTCCCCAGCGTCTGCGCCACCCACGTCATCGTTCCGGCTTTCCTCCCGACCACGTTCAAAGGATTGAAGGGAACCGTACCGAAGTAGGGCCCAGTGCCGGTGTAGAGATCTCCGGTCCACGTAGAACCGGAGACGAAATTAAGCGTCGCGACATACCAGGTCGCTGTGTTGTCGGCGCCGAATACAAACATCGTGGCGAAAATGACCGAGCCACGTTGGACCAGCTGAACTCCCCATCCCGATTCAGCCGGTATGTAGTAGAGATCGCTCTGGTCGGTGCCGAACGACGTTGATTGCGCGGGCGGTGCAAGAAAGGACGCGGCGGCGAGCAGGACGCAGGCCGCGCGACGAAATGTCGTCATGGTTTCCCCTTTCGGTTCGGTGCGGCAGATCTTCAGGGCCGTCATCCGGCTGAAAGCATCCGAAAGTAGGCTACGCCGTCGGGGAAAACCCGTCCATCGTTCCGGCGTTGGAAGCTGGCGACCGTCAGTACAGTGTCAGGTTAGCTTCGATCCCGCTCGTCGACTGTCGATCGGAGCACCTCAAACGCGGCCCCGAGCTCGTCGACATCGAGAGCTACGTCATCGGAGACGAACCCGATCAATAGCGGATGGCCGCGCCCGCCGGTCAGCCGCTGCCAGCCTTGCGCGACACGAAACGCGAACTTCGTGTCGGTGGTGAGGATGCCGATGCTGTACACGTGGTAGACGTGGCGCAGCTGCCCGCTTTTGTCGCGCAGCCAGGTGTAGTGCAAAAACCTGATGCATCGCGAGGCGGAGCAAGCGGTCTCGTGCTGGATCTGCTTTTGCCGCCAGGCCGCCCCATCGTGTGGAGCCAGCCGCGACTCCGGCAATTTGATGTCCGGCGACAAGGGCTCGACGATTACAACCTCGATGTCCCGGCCATTGCGACGGTAAGTCAGGCTGATCGATTCGGTGCTGGTCGGCGGATCGACCATCCACCTATCCGCCGGCTTGACGAGCTCCCAGCCGGGAATGTTCTGCGCCAACGTCGTCGCTTGGCTTCCGCGCGGCGCCCGCAACTCGTTGGCGGGGAGCGCGGCGGCACTGCCGCCGATCAAGAGCATCGACAGTCCGGCCAATACAGGACCGAGACGCCCTATCGGACGTCCCTGTTGCGCCGTATCGATGAGCGGCTCTTCCGGCTCGGGATCGCCTTTGAGCCGGCTGAGTACATGGAACAGCAAACCGAGCGTCGCGAACAGCGCGATCCATTGAATGGTGCCATGGGCGGTGAGTTCCATCTGAGATCCGCGTATCCAATCGATCAGCACGATCGCGTTGACGCGGATCACGTTGGAAACGATACCGAGAAAGCCGCCGAACGCGGCCAGCGCCGCGACCCTGGAGAATGAACGGTACAGCAGGCAGCCGAAGCAATAGCCGAGAAAAACACCCAGGGTTACGAAGGCGAGACCGGAACATTCATCGACAACGATGTACCGATTCGCGCCGATGAAGATCACGAAGCCTTCCACCGCGTGCGGCAAGTGCGCCACAACGGCGAACGTCTCGATGGCCTTGACGGTGAGCATTCTTAGCGGCGTCTCCAGCACATCGCCCGACGGAACCATCAGGAACAACGAGCCGAAAATGGGAAAGAGCTTCCAGTACGACCTCCAGCCCAGCGTCGACATCGCTACGCCCTGCAGCGCCAGCACGAAAGCGAAGTGCCGTCCCACGTCGATGTTCGTCAGCGATGCCGCACCCCAGCAAGCGGCTGCAACGATCACGACCCCAATCCCGGTCAGGTCGGGTTGCGGCCGGATCGGCACGCCATTCCGGCGCCGCCACCCTAGCATATAGACGACCATCGGCAGCACGAGCCACGCGTACTGGTACGCCTCGTGGGTCCGCCAAACGACCGTCATATCGAGCAAGGTCGGCCACATCGCGACGCAAACCAGGATGCCGCCGGCGATTCCGCCCAGCAGTGCCTCCTTGCTGCGCGCAGTCATCGCGGCGCGCGGTCGAACCTTCGCCGGCGGGACGCTTACGATCTCGACGCTATCGACCAGGCCTTGTCGGAAACGGAATGGCTGCTGTAGTACGCGCAGCAACCGGGCATCGCTCGGCCGCCGAAAATAATCGAGGCCAAAACGCGGGATTCTCGCGTCCTGGGGATCGACGTAGGTGCCGAACCATCGATCCCAGACGGTCAGTATTGATCCGTAGTTGCTGTCGGTTTCCGGTTGCAGGTCCGAGTGGTGCACCGCATGCTGGGATGGCGTGACGATGACGACGCGCAGCAACCGATCGAGCGAAGGATCGAGCCGCAGATTGGCGTGCGAATACAAGGCCACCACGGTGGCCGCCAGCAGGTAGACCCCGACCGCGGCGCCCGGCAGGCCCAATCCGGCGATCAGACACATCATCACGAGCGTGCCGAGGATAACTTCGAGCGGATGATGTCGCTCGGAGGTCGTGACGTCGATTTGCGTATCGCTGTGATGAACCAGATGCATTCGCCAAAGCCACGGCATGCGATGGAAGAACCGGTGCTCCCAATAGCGCCACAGGTCCAGCACCAGGAACGTCAGCAGCAGCTCGACCGCGGATGGAAGCTCCAGTCGAGACAGCAAGCCTGGCGCTTGATGTAGCGCAAAAGCGTAGATCCCGATCGGCAGCACCAGCGTGTCGACCACGCTGCCGATGACGAACAAACCGATGTTGCTGGTCCAGCGTGTCGCGATCTGGACCCGCTGTCGTTGCAGTGCGCGAACGCGTTCGAGCAGAACGAGTGCGACCGCCGTACCGAAAAATACGAGCTGGTAAAGAATCTCGAATTCTTGGGTCATCGATCGCGGATTCTGGTGCACCGGCCCGGGCAAGAAGCCAGGCCGACTAGCGTGAGATCCATCGCAGATTGCACACTGCGATTGACCTGCCGCGCACCGCAGACGACGAACCGGTCTCGGTCGGCCGCATCGGGCGCCGGTCCGGCGCCCGATCCTGGCGACACCTCGGGCTACCCGTTCTTCTTGCGCTTGACGATATGGATACCGATCGCCAAGCCCAGCGCAGAGACGCCGAGCAAAGTTACGCTTGCGAGCGGCAGAACCGAGCCGAGCGGCGTACCCAGCAAGAAGCCAAGCGGCGCGCCCAACGTCAGGCCCAGACCGCGGCCGAGCGTAATTCCCAGCGGAACCGTCGGGCCCGCCAGGGCGACACTTGCCGCCGAAGCCGCCCAGGCGGCGACGATCATTTTCCCTGCGTTCAAGGTTCCTCTCCCGATGACTCGACCGCCGATAGCTCAGCGACGTTTACTGATGCTTCTTGCGGCCGACGATATAGATACCGAACGCCAGGCTAGCCGCGGAGACGCCCAAAAGCCCGATGCTCGCAACCGGTAGAGCACCCAGAGACGAGCCGAGAAATGCACCAAGCGCCCCACCCAGCGCGTCGCCCAGTCTGTTGCCCAGAGGGTCGCCCAGCCTGGTTCCCAAAGCCACGGCCGCCGCCCAAGCCCCGTTTGCCGCCAAAGCCGCCGAAGCGGCGACGATTATTTTTGCTGCCTTCAAGGTCCCCTCCTCCTCTTGTCAGGACGCGCGGATTTAACCGATTGGGTGGCCTTGAAGTGCTAGCCGGCCGCGAATCGTCGCGCGGAATCGGGCGGGCGCACGTTTCGTGCCTGTACTGTTTTTATTTTATGAATCAAGGATCAAGCGCAGATGCCGTCGCTTGGTGTGGCACCGGGCGTAAAGAATTTCGACGGCGGCGGCCATTCCCTCAGCCGGTCACCATCGCCATACGTGGTCGAATCGTTCGATTGCAGCCGCGACGTCCTGCCTTTTTACCCGGGCGATACCGGCGATCAAACGATCGGACGGCAGTCCCCGTTCGCTCACGTCTTCGTCGATGACCGACACCGGAACGTTGGCGGCGATCAGGCGGACGAGGTCCTGGTCGGGTTGGGGAGGATGCGCAAGGGGCCGCTCGCCAATCGCCAGCCCCGCCGCGTCCTGACCCTGCAGTGCGTAGTTGACCGCATTGCCACTCAACAGAATGCTGACCTCGGCACCGTTGTTCCGCAGCGCGTGGTTGAACCACAGTATCGTGTCGTCCTGCTCTTCCAGCGTGGCTCGATACGCGGTATCGACGATGCTCAATATCTTCATACCGTCTCCTAATGCGTGGGGATGACGATGACGCCGTCGCTCAGCTTGACTGCCTCGAAAAAATCTTTCGGGCTGCCGCGACGCGGCCCGTCGATCGTATCGCCGGCACCCCGTTCATCGACGCATAGCCCGCAATTGATCCAGTCGAGCTTGGCACCGGTCTGCCGTGCCAGCGCGAACAGCCCGATGATCCAGTCCTTGGTCGTCGGATGCTCCTCCTGTTCGACGGTCGTGCCCTTGACCGGATTGGCGTGCGGTTGTTGAGCTTTCATCGTCATGCTGACCGCGCCTTCATAGGCGAAAACGGTCACTACCTGTGCCTGGCGGAGCGCCGCGTCGATGATGCGCAACGCCGTGGCCGTCGTCGCACTCTCGTACGGTGGGTCCATGATCGCGACGGTGAGATTCTTGCCAATGGTCATTTTTTCTCCTCGAGGTCAATGCCAGATCACCTTGGTCTGCCCGGTTAGAGCCAGGCTGACCAAGTAGTCGATGCCGCTCGGCTCGACTCCGGGCACGAGTCGGTCGACCGCGCGTTCGCGCAACGCGAAGGCGTCGGCCACGACCGTTACGCCGGCCTTGGCAAGCTCGCTGTAGCCGCCCGCGTGCGATGCGCCTTCGCGCACAGCCAGCACCGCGTTTTGCACCAGGAAGAGCGTTACTTCATGCGAGCGCCGACGTACGCCGGCAACGAGATCCAGAAACCGCGCGCTATCCGCGCACTCGTACGGATCGCGCGATTCGACAAAGACGAATCTGGCCATCGAAACCTCCATTACGCGGCTGCAGCGGCAATCTAAACTTAGCTGGACGCCGCATCGCCATCTTCCATGCGGACCGCAAAGACTCGAGACGAGGCAGATGCTACGGACGAGCCTGGTGGAACAACAGGCGCAGCGGCGCGGAATTGTTACGGGTACAGAAACCCCTTCGGCGAACTGTTATGCTTATCCATCTGCCCTTCTGTACCTTGCGAAGCGTCCATTCTCGCGGAGGATGGTGCGATGACAATCGATGCCGCGGCTTCTCTGCCACTCTATCAGCGGCTTGCCGACGAGCTGTCGGCGCTGATCCGTCAAGGTCAGCTCGGTCCCGGCGAGCGGCTACCCTCGGTGCGCCGTATGGCGACCCAGCGCCGGGTCAGCGTGTCGACGGCGCTGCAGACACTGCGCACGCTGGAATGCTCCGGCCTGGTCGAGGCTCGCCCGCAGTCGGGCTACTTCGTGCGGGCGCGCGCACGGCGCTTCGAGGAGCCGTTGACCAGCGGGCCGCCGGCGGAGGCGGGGTTCGTCGGTATAAGCGGAATGGTGGCCCGGGTGCGCGCCGCCGCGCTCGATCCCGCGATCGTCCCGCTCGGCACTGCGAGCCCGGCCGCCGAGCTGTTCCCGGCGCACCGCCTGCAGCGGATCATGGCGTCCATCGTACGCCGGAAGCCTCTGCTATTGACGACATACGGCTTTGCCCCTGGCAGCCCCGCATTTCGTCACCAGCTGAGCCGACGATACCTCGAATGGGGTGTCGCCATCCCCGAAAGCGAATTCGTGGTTACCCACGGCTGCACCGAAGCCGTAGCGCTCGCGCTGCGTGCGGTCGCCGCCCCCGGCGATACGATCGCGCTCGAGTCGCCGACCTACTACGGCACCCTGCAGGCGATCGAGACGATGGGACTTAAGATCATCGAGATTCCTACCCATCCGCGAGATGGAATCTCACTCGAGGCGCTAGACGTCGCCCTGCATCACCATGATCTGAAGGCCGTCGTGCTGATGGGCAACGTCAGCAATCCGCTGGGCAGTATCATGCCCGACGAGCGCAAGCGCGCCTTGGTAAGCATACTCGAGACTCGCGGCATCCCGGTCATCGAGGACGACATCTATGGCGACCTCCATTTTGAGCCGCCGCGTCCGCTTCCGCTGAAGGCGTTCGAGAAGAACGGCGGCGTCATGCTCTGCTCGTCGTTCTCCAAGTCGCTGGCGCCGGGATTGCGCGTCGGCTGGATCGCGCCGGGCAGATATCTGGCCAAGATCGAGCTGCTCAAGTTCGTTAACACGCTGACGACACCTGAAGTTCTGCAGCTCGTGCTCGCCGAATTCCTCGCCCAAGGCGGCTATGACCATCACCTCCGCAAGGTGCGCCGGCTGTTCGCGAATCAGGTTCGGCAGATGACCGACGCCATCGCCAGTCATTTCCCCGAGGGGACGCGAGTTACCCGTCCACTCGGCGGTTTTGTTGTCTGGGTCGAATTGCCGGGCCGCATCGACACGATGCAACTCTACGAAGCCGCCGTGCAGCAGGGTTTCAGCTTCGCGCCGGGCCGGCTGTTTTCAGCGAGCGACCGTTATCGCAACTGCCTGCGCCTAAGCTGCGGCCACCCGTGGAACGAGCGCACCGCCCAGGCAATCGTCAAGCTCGGACAGCTGGTGCGCCGCGCCGGGTGAATAGCCTCTAGCGGAGCGCCGACTGGCTGCCGTGCTCCTCGCTTCCGCGCTGGGCAAGGATCAGCCGTTGGGCTTCGAGGCACCAGTGCTTCTTGATGCTGTGCCAAACGTCGGCCGCCCACAGGACATGAGAATCGTCCCCGCCTGGTATCGTCGCCGCATCGACCTTCCCGCCGGTGTAGGCGTTGATCCAGTCGCGCTTGGTCGGCTCGTCGATCAGGTAGTCGGTATACGGAACGGTCACGTGGCTATACGCGATCGGGAGATTGACGTTGTGCACTTTCGCGTTGCCGGTCTGGCGGTACAAATCATACGAGGTCGCGCCGGACGGCGGCGTAAGCGCAATCGGATCGGCGGCGATCGAGTAGCCGGTGAATTCCTCGACGCTGTCCGGAATCGCGCGCAGACGTCCGGCGAGGCTCCAGCTGGTCGCTGCCCAGAACTCCAGCCCGCCGGCGCCGACGACCGATGCGTACGAAAGCTGGATGCCGACGACTGGCCGCTCGACGTGTGCCACCGGATCGTAAATCGTCTGCCGGTTCTCCGATTTATCGGTCACCGGATTCCACACCGAGAGGCGACTGCCGAAATCTCCCGCCAGTTCGTGCAAGACTTTGACGGTCTGCATGCCGCCCTGGCTATGGCCGATCAACATCGGTCGCACGCCGTCTCGCTCGTAATACCACGCCAGCTGACCGGCCAGGCGCTCGCTGCTGCGATAAGGATTCTGCGACCACTCGCCGTCGCGCGGATCGCGAATACGCGATTCCGGATAGCCCATCCCGACCAGGAATTTCCCGAACGATTCCATCATCAGGTAGACGCCGGCAATGCCGCCGTGAACCAGAACGATGCGCGGGGTCGGTCCGGCAGCGAGGCTTTCGCGCACGTCGGCGTCGCTGATCCGGTCAGGGTCCAGCGCGAGTATGCGATCCTCGATCGCGCGCCGCGATTCGGCGGTAACTTGTGCCCCGTTCGTCGCAGCCAGGTGGGCTGCAACAAGCTCGTTGCGGCTGTCGATCGCCTCCGGGGGATACGACGTCGTCGCGCAGGCAGCCAGGGCCAGCGCAACAATGCCGAGACCCGCTGTGCCCAGGCTGCGCTTGGCGGCGTCGTTGATGGCGGTATTGTTGATCTTGGTCATCGCGAGCTCCCTTGTTTTGCCAGAAGTCTCGCGCATGGGCAGCCGCGCCGCCTATCGGCCGAATGCTTTTTCTGTTGTCCGAGGCAGGCGCCGACCGTGCAGGACGGGCACCTACACGGAAGGCTCGCGGCTAGCGTGCGCTTCGACAGCGCAACAGGTTCATCGCGTTCATCGTCGAGACCGTTTCGCCGCGCTGATTAAGGACTTCGATCAGCGTGCGCACCATGCCGCGATCCGGCTTGGACCGCGAGCGCCTTGCTTCGGTGACGGTCACCCGGATGCGCAGCGTGTCGCCGGGGCGCACCGGCTTCAGCCAGCGCAACTCGTCCACTCCAGGCGAAGCGAGGCTTGCGACACTCGACAGATAATTTTCGACGAACAACCGCATCATCAGCGCCGCGGTATGCCATCCGCTGGCGATCAGGCCGCCGAAAGGTCCCTGCGCTGCGGCAACCGGATCGACATGGATCGGTTGCGGATCGAATGCCCGCGCGAAGGCGACCGCTTCGCGTTCGTCGACGGCCGCCGTCCCGTACTCGTAGGTCGAGCCGACGACGTAATCCTCGAAATGGCGCTGGTCGATCGGAACGCCGAAATCCGGCGTGCTCATGGCTGCGGCACCGTCGTGCCGGATCGGCCGGTCAATCGAGCTTGCCGACGCGCCGAACGACGGCGCCAAGCTTTTGCGCGTCGGCGTCCCAGAAGCGCTGCAGCTCGGGCGCGTCGAGATACTGCACCGGCGTCTCGACGGTTGCCAGCGCGGCGACGAAGCGCGGGTCCGAGGCGGTGATCCGGGCCGCGTCGCGAAGCTTCGCCAGCACTGGCGCCGGCGTCCCGGCCGGCGCGAACAGTCCCGACCATTGGAAGAACACCGCGTTGAATCCGGACTCCGACAAAGTCGGCACGTCCGGTAACGAAGCGAGGCGATGGTCGCCCCAGGACGCGAGCACGCGCACGGTGCCCGCCTTGACGTGCTGAATCACCGTCGAGGGTCCCGACGCGACGGCATCGATGTTGCCGGCGAGCAGTCCGACGACCGCGGGGCCGGCGCCGGTATACGGCACGTGCAGCAGCTTGATGCCGGCGTCGCCGGCGAACATTTCCATCGGCACGTGCATCGTGCCGTAGTTGCCCGACGATCCGTAGCTGATGGCGCCGGGTCGCTTCTTCGCGTCGGCGACGAATTCCTGCAGCGTCTTCCATGGGCTGTCGGCACGCACCGCGAGCACCGTCGGATCCGCGGTGAGGCGCGCGATCGGGACGAGCTGATCGAGCTGGTACATCGGCGGACGGCCGATGATCTTGTCGGCCTCCGGCAGGATCGAAATCGACGATAAGGCGAGAAGCAGCGTATAGCCGTCAGGCTTCGCCTTGGCCACGTACGCCATGCCGATGCCGCCACCTGCGCCGGCCTTGTTTTCGATGATGACCGGGGCGCCCAGCACGCGTCCGAGAGCATCGGCCGCGGGCCGCGCGACGATGTCGGCAACTCCTCCCGGCGGAAACGGAACCACCAGCGTGATCGGCCGCGATGGATACGCATCCTGCGCACCGGCTTCCGCCCCGAACAGCGTCAATGCCAGAACGGCCACCGTGAACAGCACGCGAGCGAACACTAGACGAATATCCAGACCAGGATGCCGCCGAGCAGCAACCATTTGATGGAGTAGTAGGCGAACTTGCTCTTGCGCTTCAGCGCCTTGCCGGGGAGACGCAGGTAATACGCGAGGCCGAAGATCTTGTTCAGCACGCCGACCTGATCGCCCGCGACGTTCTCGGTCTGGCTGGCGCGAATGACCGTCGCCTCGTACCAGTGATTGATCTTGGCCATGATGCGGCTGGTCAGCGGCCGCTCGACGTCGCAGAACAGGATCACGCGCAGCGTATCGGTCTTATTCTCCGCCCAGTGAATGAAGGTCTCGTCGAAGATCACCGCCTCGCCATCGCGCCAGCTATAGGGCTCGCCGTCGACGAAAATGCGGCAGTTGTCCGAATTCGGCGTCGACAGCCCCAGGTGATAGCGCAGCGAACCGGCGAACGGATCGCGATGCTTGCCCAGGTCGCCGCCGGCAGGCAGCAACGCGAACATCGCCGCGTTGACCGACGGAATCGACTGCACCAGCGCCACCGTCTTCGGACACAGCGCCTTCGCCGAATCCAGTGGCTCGTCGTACCATTTGACGTAGAAGCGCTTCCAGCCGCGCCGGAAAAACGAGTTAAAGCCTAGATCGTTGTACTTCGCCGCTGCGCGGATGTGCCCTTCGTCGAAAAGCTGCAGCGCTTCCTCGCGCAGCATTTGCCAATTGTCGGACAGCGGCTTCAGCTCGGGGAACAGCTTGACGTCGACATACGGCCGGTTCGGCACCGCCGAAAACATGTACATCAACACGTTGTACGGCGCCATGAACGTCGAATGATCGGTCAGCTGGCGGTAGAATCGATGCCGGATGCGGCCGCGATAATGGATGTACATCCCCGATGCGATGAACGCGTAGAGGATGAAAAACTTCGGCGCCAGCAGGTTGGGCAGATGCTCGATCATCGTCGGTCGTCGGTGGCGGCCGCCATTATAGCCCCTGGCCCGGACCCTTTGGCCCTGCGGCTCCGGGCGCGAGTTTCCAGCGCCGGTGCACCCAGAACCATTGTTCGGGATGGCGCAGCACCAGGATTTCAAGCATCGCGTTGTAGGCGCGCGTATTGCGCCGGATTTCCTCGCCGACCTTGTCGCATTCGACCAGCGGCAGCGCTTCCTCGAAGCGCAGCACGTGCGAGCCGTCTGGCTCGCGCCAGCTCGATGCCGGCACGACCGGTGCGCCGGTAGCCAGCGCCATGATCGCGAGGCTCTTGAACGTGCCCGCGGGCTGACCAAAAAAGTCCACCGCGATGCCGTCAGGCGGCGACGCATGCTGATCGAACGGGAACACGACCAGGTCGCCCGCTTCGAGGCGCTCGAGGATTGCATCGAGCGATCCGCGCTTGCCCAGCACCCCAAAGCCGCCCCGCCGGAACCGCCGGTTCACCAGCGCGTCGAGCCAGCGCGGACGAATGGCGCGGCGGATGAAATGAAAGCGCCCCCGCATGTACGGAAAATGGCGCAGGCCCGCGATCGTCGCGACCTCGAAATTGCCGAAGTGTCCGGTGAGGATCAATGCGCCCCTGCCGCGGTCCAGCGCGCGCGCCAGCGCCTCGACATTGTCGACGCGGATCAGCGCCGACTTGCGTTCGTCCGACAGCCAGCGAAAGCGCACGAACTCGCCCGCGAGCCGCCACAGGTGCGCGTAATGAGCCTGCGCCAGACCGACGATCTCGGCTTCGGGAACCGCTGGGCCGAAAACACGGCGCAAATTTTCCAGGATCACACGCCGGCGCACCGGAAACAGATGGTAGATCAGCCGGCCGGCCAGCGGTGCGTCTGCTTGTGCCGGAAGCGCGAGCGCCACGGCCGATGCGCTCGTCCGGTCGTGCGTCAACGATACCGCGATCGCCCGCAGCCGCTGCCGGCCGAGCACGACCTCCGCCCTGGCGCTGCAGACGACCCGCGGCGCGCCGTAGGCGTCGCGCTCGATTGAAAAATCGGTGGGCTCGATCTCGGCCAGCGCGAGCTCGCGCGGAAAGAGCTTGGCGCAAGCCTCCTTGGCGGCAAAGCGCGCCGCCAGGCTCGCCGCCCGGCCCGGCCCCTCGCCGCTGTCGGCGAGCTCCTGGGGCGAAAAATAGCGGACCAGGTCTTCCGCCGGCGTCTCGCGCAGCAATCGCTCGATGCGTGCGATTTCAACGCTATCGATGCCGCACCGCGTCGGCTGTCCGCGCTGCGCGTCGAACGGGTCGGCGGCGCCGGCCATCCGGGCTTACTGCAGCGCGCGAATGATCAACGCGGCATTGGTCCCGGCGAAGCCGCGGCACAGAATCAGCGCCGTGTCGTTACGCGGAACCTGCGGCGACGAGGAGACCCGCAGGCCCTCGCAATCGGGATCGAGCTCAGTCAGCGTGGCGATGCCAGGAACGACGCGCTCGCGCAGCGCCGCCAGGGCGATCACCGTCTCCATGATGCCGGCCGCGGCGATCAGATGTCCGGTCGCCCACTTGAACGCCGTGACCGGAGGCGCCCCGTCTCCGGTGCCGAATACGCCGCGCAGCGCCGCCGCTTCCGACGAATCCGACAGCAATGTGCCGTTGCCGTGGGCTACGATCATCCCGATATCCGCCGGCGCGAGCCCGGCTTCGGCCAGCGCCTGCGTGATGGCGCGGCAAAGACCGTCACCATCCTCGCGAATCGCGAGCAGCCCCTCGCCTTCGGCCGCATAGCCGCCGCCGAGCACCTCGCCCAGCGCGACGGCGTTGCGGCTTTCTGCGGCGTCCTCGGTCTCGAGCGCGAGCGCGCCCGCGCCCTCGCCGAATACGCTGCCGCTGCGCCGCTGGTCGAACGGCCGGATAGCGTCCGGCGCAAGCAGCCCGCACTGGTGATAATAGAGCAGCATCTGCGGCTCGATCGGTGCATCGTGGCCGATCGCGACCGCACGATCCGCCTCGCCTTGGCGCAGCGCCTCGGCCGCTTCGATGACCGCCAGGGTGCCTCCGGCGCTGTGATTCGTGATGCAGGCGTTGGCACCCTTGAGCCCGTACCTGATGCCGACATGGCAAAGCACGTTATTCGGCAGCGTGCGCAACAGCCACATCGGATTGACTTCGTTGCCCAGGTCGCGGCCGAACGCGTTGAGCGAGCCTCCGGTTTCGCTCATCAGCGGAAAATATTCGTACTGCGACATGTACGCACCGCCGCCCGACCCGACGTAGAGTCCGCTGCGATCGCTGAACGCCCCCGCGGCTTCGGCATCGTTGCCGTCGCGCGCCGACATGAATCCGGCGGCGTCGATCGCCTGGCTGCCGGCATACAACCCGAACATGTCGCTCCGCCGGATCAGCTTATGCAGCTTGCGGTCCTCGACCAGCGCCCGCGGATTGAAATCCGGCATTTCGGCGGCGATGCGCACCGGCCAGCCGGTCGTATCCCATTGCGCAATCGGCCCGATGGCAGAACGTCCTTCGCGCGCCGCCGCCAGCACGGCGCCGGGGTCCATGCCGGACGCGCAAACCGCACCGGCGCCGGTGATCAGAATTCTGGGGCGCGGCATGCTGGGCCCTACGCGGCCCCGGTCACTTCGTCCGGGTGGCGCAGCGCGACACAGCTGTTCGAGCCGCCGAATCCGAACGAGTTGGACAAGGTCATCCGAACGCGTCGTCGGGTCGGTGCGACGACCAGATTGAGGTCGCAGTCGGGGTCGCGCTCGCGCAGATTGGCGTTGATCGGCAGCTCGCCGCGTCGAATCGCCAGGGCACAAACCACGACCTCGACCGCGCCGGCGGCGGCGATCAGATGGCCCATCGAGCTCTTGGTCGAGCTGACCGCCACATCGGCAGTCTTGTCGCCGAAGACCGTGTGAATCGCGGCGCTCTCGCTCTTGTCGTTCATGTAGGTCGATGTGCCGTGCGCATTGATGTAGTCGACGTCCCCCGGCGCGGCGCCGGCGTCGGCAAGGGCTGCGCGCATCGACTGGATCGGGCCGTCTCCGTCCGGCGGCGAATCGGTGATGCGGTATGAAGACAGCGAATTGCCGTCTCCGGCGAGCTCGGCATAGATATGCGCGCCGCGTCGGACCGCCGCTTCCCATTCCTCGAGCACGACAAAGCCCGCTCCTTCGCCGAGCACGAAGCCGTTGCGCGTCGCATCGAACGGACGGCTCGCGCGCTCCGGCTGGTCGTTGTCGGCAGATACCGCCGACAGCAGGCAAAAACCGGCCAGCCCGACCGGACTGATCATCGAATCGAAACCTCCCGCGAGCGCGTAGTCGACGCTGCCTCGCCGGATCAGCTTGAGCGCGGTGCCGATCGCCTGGCCCCCCGACGCGCAGGCGGTGTGGACCGAAGTTGCGTAGCCGTGGATTCCGAAGCGCCGCGTCAGCAACGCGAGTCCCGCCGTCGACTGGCTGCGGCAGAAAACGATCGGATCGGCCGCAGTCGGATCGTCGACCAGCTGATCGGCATGCAGCTCGCCGTCGGCCGCCGAATGCCGCTGCACGGCGGAAAGATCCTCGTACGCGACCCCCATCATGCCGGTGCCGACCGAGCATCCCCACCGCGCCGCGGTCGTCGCCGTCGGCGCAATGCCGGCGTCGCGCATCGCCTGTTCGGCGGCGCCGAGCGCGAAGCGATGCGAGCGATTGGCAAACTTGAGCAGCTTGCGGTCGGCGCCGAGCGCGGCCGTGTCGAAATCCTTGACCTCGGCGGCGATCCGCGTCGAAAAGCCGCTGGCGTCGAAAGTGCTGATCGGCGCAACGCCGCTTCGGCCTTCGAGCAGCGCCGACCACGTCGTCGCTACATCGTTGCCGACTGGTGTGACCATCCCCAGGCCGGTGATCGCGACCCTGCGCCGGCGGGTCATGCCAGCACCTTGTCGACCAGCTCGACGCGGGCCGTCGCGACCGCGCGATCTGCGACGTGAGCGCTCAATGCGACCCTCGCGGTCGCGCCTTCATCGGCCGCCGGCAGCATCTCGACGTTGAGTCCCACTTGCTGACCCGGTGTGATGAACGTGCGCATCTTGACGTTGGTCATGCGGGAAGGTGTCATCGCCGCGCCGCCGGCACGATCGCCGATCGAATTGGCGAGCTCGATGGCAAGCCGCATCTGCAGGTCGAGAAGCAAGGTCGCCGGAAACACCGGGCGGCGCGGGAAGTGATCGCCGAAGAAGGCCGCACGCTCGGGTACCGCGAGCGTCGCGTGAAGGGATTTGCCGGGCATGCGCGCATCGATGGCGAGCGGTACCGGCGCCACCCCGCGGAAGACTCCGGCCGTCGCCCCGCGGCCGCGCAACAGCGCGAAGCGATCGCGCAAGGCTTCCGGCGAATCGAGTTCCTCGACCGGCACCATCGGACCCAGGCAGTGCTTGAGCTGGATCACCCGCCTGCCGTTCACCTTGGCCCAGCCGCCGTAGGCGATGACTTCTTCGTCGCTGTCGTCGATGTCGACGTCGAGCTCCAGCAGGTCGCCGGGCGCGACGCTACCTTCGAACAGCGTTTCGGTCGCCAGCGCTGCAACCGGCCGCCCGCGGTAGCCGAGCTTGTCCATCGCAACCCACGCCGCCAGCTGTCCGACGGCTTCGGCGACCAGGCACGACGGAAATTCGGCGATATCGCGCGGGACCGCGTACCAGCCGCGAGCATGCGCGCCGGGCGCGAATTCGGTGATCCGGTCGACGAAGGAGAATGCGGCGAAATGATCGCTCATGCAGCGGCTCGCGCTTCTCGTCAGGCCGCCGCCTTGGCTTCGCGCTGGGCGTTGATGACCAACTTGCAGAAGGTTTCCGGCGTGAAAAGACGCGGAATATCGGCGACCTTCATCGGCGTCTTGAATCGCTCGGCGGGAATCTCGGACAGATAGGACTTGAGCTGCGCCAGTCCCTTTTCGGTGACGATGCCTTTCTGCTCGAACTCGGCTTCCGGCAGGTCGCCGCGCGCGTTCTCGACGATCTTGCCGCGCGGAATCTTGATCTTGAACGCACGCTCGAGGCGAAACACCATGTCGAGAAAATCGATCGATTCGGCGTCGAGCCCTTCGATCAGCGAAACGTCGAGCTTGACTTCTTCGACGTCGCAACCGAGCGCATCGGCCATCGTTTCGGCGACCTTAGGGTACACCGCCAGGATTTCTTCCTTGCTTATCTCATTTTGCGCCATGCTGTTCACTCCATTTTGAAGCCGCCGTCGACGGCGACGACCTGTCCGGTCATGTAATCGGCGTAGCGCGAGGCCAGAAACCAGACCGCATACGCGACTTCCTCGGGCTTGCCGTAACGCTTGAGCAGGATGCGCGATTTCACCTGGTCGCCGGCAAGATCGCGCACATCGCTGGACATTTCCGTTTCGATCACGCCGGGTGCGACAGCATTGACCGTGATCTTCCGCGGCGCCAGCTCGACAGCCAACGAGCGGGTGAAGGCATTGATCGCGCCCTTGCTCGCCGCGTAGTTGGTCTGCCCGCGCCCGCCCTTTTCGGCGCTGACCGACGAAAGATTGATGATCTTGCCGGACCGCTGCACGATCATGTGCGGAATCACCGCACGGGTGATATTGAACACGCCGCCGATGTTGGTGTCGAGGACGACGCGGATGTCGTCGTCGTCGAGCGCCGCGAGCTGATTGTCCCGGATGATCCCGGCATTGTTGACCAGGATGTCGATGCGCTCGGTGCGAGCGGCCACCCGCTCTACTGCGTTGGCGCAGGCCTTGGCGTCGCAGACGTCGACCTGCGCGGCGTCGATCGCCCTCCCCGCGCCGCCGGCGGCGACGACGTCCGCTGCGGCCTGGGCATTGTCGCGATAGAAGAACGTGACATCGGCCCCTTCGTCGGCGAGAAGCTCGACGATCGCGCGGCCGATGCCGCGACTGCCGCCGGTGACGATCGCGACTTTGCCGGCCAGCCCGGAATCTATTTTCACCGCGGGCTCATCCCGAAATGCAGAATCCGCCGTCGACGACCAGCGTATGACCGGTGATCATCGCCGCCTCGGGCAGGCACAGCAGATAGACGGCGCCTGCCACGTCTTCCGGCGTCAGCACCGGGCCGGCGGGCGTTCGTTGTGCGAAATTGGCCAGCAGCTCCTCGCGATTCGGGAAATGGCTCAGCGCGTCGGTGTCGACGACGCCGGCGCTGACGGCATTGACACGGATGTTCTTCGGCCCGAGCTCCTGCGCCAGCGTGCGCACGAGCGACTCCAGCGCAGCCTTCGACGCGCCGATGAAACCGTAATCCGGCATCGCGCGCGAAGCTCCCAGGCTCGACATGGCGATGATGCGCCCGCCTTCGCGCATTTGCGGCACTGCGTGCTGCGCCAGCAGCGCCAGCGCGAAGGCATTGGTTTCCAGGCACCAGCGCCAGTGCTTGAGCGACATCGCCATTGCCGGCTTGAGCACGCCGCTGGCGGCGTTGCTGACGACGATGTCGATGTGGTCGAAATGGGTGGCGATGGCGGCGAACATCTCGTCGACGCTTTCGGGCAGGCCGACGCTGGCCTGGAACGCGTGTGCCCGGCGGCCGGTGGCGCGCACCGCCGCACAAAGCGCCTCGGCTTCGTCGTGGCTGTTGTAGTAATTGACCGCGATATCGCAGCCGCCCGCGGCGAGTTTGGTCGCGATCGCGCGGCCGATACCGCGCGCGGCACCCGTGACGAGCGCAACCTTTCCGGCAAGGGGGCCTGACATCGGGCGGTAGTCGGTTGTCGTGGATTTCGGCACAAGGCGGCCGGGGTTAGGCAAATGCGGGCGAAGGCGGGCACGCCATCCCGCGCCATGCCCCGGGACAATCGATAATTATCGCCTGCTTCGCTCTGCCGGGCAACCTCGACGCCCGCAGGAACCGTAGACGCGCAGGGCAGAAGGCCTGACTGGCGCGCCGAGCGACAGGCGGTGCGATTGCCCTAGCGGCTCGAAATCGGGCGCGGCGCGCGCAATAACTGCTGCGCCTCCAGGCACCAGTGCTTCTTGATGCTGTACCAGATATCGGCGGCCCACATGACATTGTTCGCGTTTCCGTCCGGCAGCGGGGCCGAGCCCGCGATGTTATCGGGATCGAATGCATTGATCCACGCCCGCATCGGCGGCGACAGGGCGAGCTGCTCCGTGTCGGGAACGAACACATGCGAATACGCTGCCGGCAGCGTGATATTGCGCACGATCGCCCTGCCGGCGGAGTGAAAGGTCTTCGCGTTTTCCAAACCCGGCGCATCCCAGGCGAATAGATCCAGCCCGATCCTGTAGCCGGTGAACTCGTCGACCGTGTCCGGAATCGATCGGATGTTGGGAACCACCTTCCAGTGCACCGGCAGGACCAGCGCCCAGCCTCCGGTTCCGACCACCGAGGCGCTCGCGACGGACACGCCGACGACCGGCCGTTCGCGGCCGGTCAACGGGTCGATAATCGTCGTGCGCTCCTCGAATTGGCTGGTCAGCGGACTGAACACGCGCCGCTCGGCGCCGAAAGACCCGGCGAGCTCGTGCAGGATCTTGACGGTCTGGATGCCGCCCTGGCTGTGGCCGATCAGCATCGGCCGCGCGCCTTCGTGCTCGTAATACCAGGCGATTTCGCCGGCCTGTTGCGCACTGTCTTCGTACGGGCTGCGCGAGTAGGCCCCGTCGCCGGGATCGCGGATCATCGACTCCGGATAGCCCATGCCTGTGAGAAAGCGCCCGAACGATTCCATCAGCAGATAAACCCCGTAGACGCCGCCATGGATTGCGAAGATGCGCGGCGTCGGCCCCCTGGCAAGGGCATTGCGCACATCGTCCTCGCTGATATGTTTCGGATCCAGCGCGAGGATTCTTGCTTCGACCGCGGGATCGATCGTCAACGAGCGCAGCACGCTTCCCGGCGTGACAGCGCGCAGATCCTCGGCCGGCGGCGCGAGCGGAGCCGTCGCGCACCCCGACAAGGTCAGTGCCAGGGCGGCTGCGATCAAGAGCTTTCCCGCTCGGCCCGGCGAAATCACGGCGCAATGCTCCTGAGGTGCTGGAGAATATCGGTGAGCAGACCCTCGGCGCGATGGCGATCGATTGCCGCCCTCCGGAATGATAAAGCGACCTCGACCACATCGCCCAGTGTCGTAAGCGCCAGCACGAGCGGCGAAAGCGGCCCGGTTGAGACGGCACGCACGTAGCCTACGCGAAACGGATAGGATTTCGCCTCCGGCCACAAGACGTTGAGCTGCAGCGGGGTGACCCCCGCCCACACCGCGTAGTTTTTGGCGTGGAAGGCCTGCCGCTCCTCGTTCGAGAGAAAGCGCCATTGCAGGCCGGACAAGGCGATCGCCAGCAAGGTCTGCAGGTAGAGCTTGCGCCGCTTGATCCGGCTGGTTTCGCCGCACACGTATCTGGCGAGCTCCGACAGCGGCATGTCGTCGGGCACCGGGTGCGCGACGCGAAACGATCCCAGCAGCGGCGCGAAGCCGGCGGCCGCGCGCGCGCCGAAATCCTGCCGTACGTTGACGATCGATCCCACGGCGAGATCGCGTCGCCGCTTGGCCTGGCGGCGCTCCGTCACCTGAGGCGACAGCGTCTTGAGCATGATCGCGAGAAAAATGTCGTTCTGCGTCGTTCCCCATGATCGCGCCGTTGCCGCGAGTCTCGCCGACTGGGCGGGAGCGAGGCGGGCAAAGACGACGCCGTTGTATCCGTCCCCGTCCTTCGGATACGGCGGCCGGACCGAGCGACGGCAGCTCGCGATCAGATGGCGCCAGCTCGACAAGCCGCGCGCCAGCGCAAAGATCCGTTGCGCGAACAAGCGGCGATATCCGGGCGGGTACAGATCGAGGCGCGGCTGAGCGGCGCCCGCGGGAACGATGCGGTAATAGTCCTCGATCAGTCGCTGCAACAGGCGGACGATCGAGTCGCCGCCGGCGACGAAATGGTCGTAAGCGAGGCCCAGATGGAATGCAGGCGGGTCTTCGACGGCAAAAAAACGAAACGGCTCGATCCGGCCGCCGGCGGGAAAGCCCAGATTCAACTGCCGTTCCATTTCGGCCTGCACGCAGGCCCGAGGATCGGCGCCGCCCGCGAGCACCGCCAGCTGCGTTTTCGCCGCGCCCCCGGTCCATTCGTAACGCAGCCGGCGGCCGTCCAGCATCAGGCCGGTGAGGCCGAGCGACTCGAGCTGGCGTCGAATGCACGCCTCGAGCCGCTGCTGATCGAGCGGTTGCGGCAGCGTCACCACGTGCACCGCGTTGTACGGATGCATTTCGCGCCAGCGCACCATCGCCGCCTGGAACAGGTTGAGCCGGCCTTTCACTCGGCACCGCTCCGCTTGGCCGCGGCGCGCCGCGCGAGGATCAGTCGCTGCGCCTCGATGCACCAATGCTTCTTGACGCTGTACCAGATGTCCGCCGCGTGTACGATATTGGCGCTGTCGACGTCCGGTCCCTCGGGCAATGGGGACGGCGCTGCGGCCGGGTCGTAATCGTCGATCCAGGCGCGCGTCGCCGCATTGCGCGTCAGATAGCGTGTGCGCGGCATGCGGATATGGCTGGTCGCGGCGGGCAGCTCGACGTTACGCACTTGCGCGCTCCCGTCGGCGTGGTACTTCTCGCTCCCGGGCGGCGTACCGGCGATCATGTCCCACTCGATCGAGAACCCGGTGAATTCTTCGACCGTGTCGGGGATCGCGCGAAGCTTCCCCATCATCGTCCACTGTCCGAGCAGAAACCGGGGGAGCTTGCCCGTGGCGAGAGCCGCGACGTACGAAACCTTGAGTCCGACCACCGGACGCTCGACGCCGGTCAGCGGATCGACGATGCTGGTCCGCGGCTCCGCCTGCCCGGTCAGCGGATTCCACACCCGAATCGACCGATGGAACGACCCGTTGAACTCGTAGAGCACCTTGATCGCCAGCATTCCGCCCTGGCTGTGGCCGATCAACATCGGCATCATCCCATCGGATTCGTAATACCAGGCCAGCTCGCCGGCCAGTTGTTCGCTGTCGCCGAAACTGTTGCGCGACATGCTGCCGTCCCGCGGATCGCGCAGCCGCTCTTCCGGATATCCCATCGCGATCAGGTATTGCGCAAACGGTTCCATCGTGATCAGCGGAAAGCTTCCCTGAATGCCGATGATGCGCGGCGCGGGCGCCCGCTTGAGCACATCGCGAACTTCGGCGGGACTGATGTGCAGCGGATCGAGCGCCAGAATGCGGTCCTCGAGGCCGCGATCGAGCGATGGCACCTGGCTCGGCGCGACGCCCGCAGTCGAGACATCGGCCGCCTCGCCAGCGACGTCTGCCTGCGCGCCCGCCGTCCCCGCAGACAGCAGCGCGAGCGCCGCGCCGGCGCATAGACTCTGCAGTGCCCGGCGGCGGCGCAAGCTGGTGCGGTTCCCGCTTATCGTGCCCGCCATCAAGATTCGAAAGTGGTATCGGATCTGCGCTCGACAGCCTCTAGCCGGCCGCGCCTGCAAGCCGCGGAAAAAAACGGCCTGTACGCCTGAGGTAGGCCTCGTAACGGGCACCGTGCACTTTGAGCAGATGCCGCTCCTCGTTTCGCGCCTTGAGGTTCATCAGAGTGAGGTGCACGATCGCAACGACGATCATCGGCACCGTCGGCACAATCAGCACCGAACACAGCATCAACAGCATCTGGAGGGCGTAGATCGGATGCCGGACGCGCGCGAACAAGCCGTCGGTGATCAGCGCGCTCTTTTGCGTGTCGCTGACCGCCATCCTCCAGTCGCTGCCCATCCGCCTCCAGCATTTGGCGGTAAGGGCGAGGCACATCACCACGCAGATCGCCGCCACCCAGCGAAGTACGGCATACGCGGGAACGTTCCGAACGAATTCGGGCAGGGCCAACAGCGAAGGCTCCCGGCGGGTCAGCGCCAGCCATGGCAGCACAATCCAGAGAATGATCGCGGGCACGAGAACCAGCCACATCCTGCGCTCCAGCGGCTGCTCAGGAACGAGACCCGCGAGCTGCCGGGTCTTCCGCCGCGCCCGAACGACCATCGCGCCGACGGCGAACCAGTAGACCCAGATGGTCGCGGTCAGGACGAGCGCGGGAATGTCGATGCTGCCGGGTTGCAAACGTTTCGCCTTGCTGTGCGTCGGTCGAGCCGGCGAGCCGGTCGATCCGGATTTTACTGCATACCAAGCCATCGCCCGGCCCCGACGGCCGAACGCGATGATGGTTCGCCTCGCAGCGCCGTTCATTGGATAATGGCCGCCGCATGCTGACAAGCGCACGACCATAGGTGATGCCCGAAGCCCCGCGCACGGTAGCCGTCGTCGGCGCCGGCCTGATGGGACGCGGCATCGCACAGATCGCGGCGCAGGCGGGATTCGACGTCGCGATCTTCGACGTCAAGCCCGATGCCGCGGCGGAAGCGCGGCGTGCGATCGCAGCAACCTTGGCGATGCTCGCCGCGAAGCGCAAGCTGACCGAGGACGACGCTGCGCGCGCGACTGCGCGCATTGCGGTCGTGGGCGATCTCGGCGAACTCTCGCGGGCCGACCTGGTGATCGAAGCGATCGTCGAGCGCCTGGATGCCAAGCAGGCGTTGTTTGCCGCGCTGGAGGCGATCGTCGACAAGCGATGCATCCTCGCGACCAACACCTCGTCCTTGTCGGTCACCGCCATCGCCGCCGCATGCGCCAATCCGGAAAGAGTTGCCGGCCTTCATTTTTTCAGCCCGGTGCCGCTGATGAAGCTGGTCGAGGTCATCGGCGGGCTGTTGACGGACCCGCAGGTGGTCGAGCGCCTGCTGGCTTTCGGCCAGGCGCTCGGGCACACGCCGGTTCGCGCCCGCGACACGCCCGGATTCATCGTCAATCACGCCGGTCGCGGCTACGGCACCGAAGCGTTGCGCATTCTCGGCGAGGGCATCGCCGACGTAGCCACCATCGACCGCGTGCTGACTGACGGCGCCGGATTTCGCATGGGACCGTTCGCGCTTTTCGACTTGACCGGGCTCGATGTGTCGCAGCCGGTGATGGAATCGATCTATCACCAGTACTACGAGGAACCGCGATTCCGGCCTTCGCCGCTGGGCGCGCAGCGCCTCGCCGCCGGGGTGCTGGGACGCAAGACCGGGCGGGGCTTTTACGACTACGGCAGCGGCGCGGCGCCGGTTGCTCCGCCGCCTGCGCCCGATGCCGCGCCTGCCCGCCGTGTCTGGGTAAGCACGCGCGATAGCGTCGCACGGCAGCGCGTCGCTTCGCTGATCGCACGCCTGGGCGCCGACCTCGATCCGGACGCGCGACCGGCGCTCGATGCCGTCTGCCTGGTCCTGCCCTGCGGATGCGATGCGACGACCGCCGCGCTGGAGGAAGGCCTCGATCCCGCGCGCACGGTGGCGCTCGACACCCTGCCCGATCTCGCCAAGCACCGCACGCTGATGACGACGCCGATCACCCGGCCCGACGTGCGCGATGCCGTCCATGCGCTGTTCGCCTCCGATGGCGTCAGCGTCGCGATGATTCACGACAGCCCCGGATTTATCGTGCAGCGCGTGCTGGCGCATATCGTCAACGTCGCCTGCGATATCGCACAACAGCGTATCGCGGCGCCGGCAGACATAGATCTTGCCGTCGGGATCGGCCTTGGCTATCCGATGGGGCCGCTGGCGTGGGGCGATGCGCTCGGGCCGGCTCGCCTGCTCGCGATCCTGGGCGAGCTCGCGCGCGCCTACGGCGATCCTCGCTATCGGCCGAGCCCGTGGCTGTCGCGCCGCGCCCGCCTCGGCGTGTCGCTGCTGACGCCCGAGGCCTAGCGCACCGGCGCCGGAGCGGCGAGGCTTGCGGCCGCCGATGCGCAGTAGCATGATGATCGCATCCTCACACCCAAAGCGAGATTGAGCGATGAGCAAAGGCAAGGGCAGCGGCAGTTTTCGCGGACGCGACGCCAAGACCGGGCAACCTATCCAGATTCCGCAGGTCAAGCGCCCGCAGGCCCCGTCGGTGCCGCGGGTCATGCCTCGCACCAAGGCGAGCCCCAAAGGACGCTAGAGGCGGCCATGAAGTCGAAACAGCGGCGCGAGATCCTGCTTCGCGCGGGCGCACTTGCCGCCGGCGGCGCCGGCTACGCGATGTCGGGCAGTGCTGCGGCCCAGGCGCGCACGCCGTTTACTGTCGCGCCGACGTTCATTCCGATCGCAGGCAGCAGCGAGCTCTTTCCGGTGCGCCGCATTTATTGCATCGGGCGCAATTACGCGGCGCACGCGCGCGAGATGGGCTCCGATCCGACGCGCGAGCCGCCGTTCTTTTTCCAGAAGCCCACCGATGCGGTGCAGAACGTGCCGCCGGGTATGACCGTCGATCACCCCTATCCTCCGCTGACCAAGAACTACCACTACGAGGTCGAGCTGGTCGCCGCGCTCAAAGGCGGCGGGCGCAACATCCCCATCGATGAGGCGCTCGGCCACGTCTTCGGCTACACGGTCGGCCTGGACATGACGCGGCGCGATCTGCAGCGCGCGGCGGGAGAAGAAAAGAAACCGTGGGAAATCGGCAAGAGCTTCGATCACTCCGCGCCGCTCGGACCGCTGCAGCCGGTTGCGGACGTCGGGCACTTCACCAAGGGAGCCATCTGGCTCAAGGTCAACGGACAGATCAAGCAGAATGCCGATCTGTCGCAAATGATCTGGTCGGTGGCCGAGCAGATCAGCAAGCTCTCGGAGGCGTTCGAGCTTGCGCCCGGCGACATCATCTATTCGGGCACGCCGGAGAACGTCGGTCCGGTCATCAAGGGCGACGTCATGGAGGCCCACATCGACGGCCTGTCGAATATCAATGTGAAGGTCGTCTAGCGGCCCTTAGTGCGGCGCCGTCATCGCAGGTGCATGTTGCCGACTCCGAACAGCCCTATCAAGCCGATGATGATCAGGTAGATCGCGACGATGTAGTTCAGCAGCCGCGGAACCAGCAGGATCAGAATCCCTGCGATCAGCGAAATCAGCGGTCCCCACGTCAGCGTAATGTTCATCGTTTTCTCCTTGTGATTGTCATGGTCGTTCGCTAGCGCTGCACCGCCCTGCGGTCGGAAGCCGGGAGGTCGACGAGTTTCGGTGACTGCAGCGGATCGAAATCCACCCACTTGCCCGTTTGCCAAGTGCCGTCGGCGCGCTCGACGTCCTTCGCTCCCATCGATTGCAGCACGTTGGCGGCGACCACTCGTCGTGCATATTCGGGCGCGCGCGCCGCAACGATGAACCCCGCTGGACGTTCGAGCGGCACGCCATCGACCGGCATTTCGGGAAGCGGCTCGCCTGCCTCTTTCGCCGCCGAATCGCCTTCGCCCATGTCGCTGAGCGCTCCGGCCAGCGATCCGACATAGGCGCCGGCACCGGCGCCCGCCACCGCAGCGGCCGGTCCCACCAACGGCGCGGCTGCAGCGCCGACGCCGAGTCCGACGACGCCGCCGATGGCAGCGCCCTTGAGCGCACCGCTGTGCGCATGCGTTGCGCCGTGAGACTTGTCGCGATCGCCTCCCACCGAAAACGTCGCGTGCTGCCCGGGAGGGTTCAGATAAAACACGGTCACATCTTCAGCGGCGAAGCCTTGTTGTCGCAGCGCCTCGGCTGCGCGGTCGGCTTGCGCTTCCTGCTCGAATCTTCCGGCGATGATCGGTGTCATGCGATCTCCTGCGGTCGAGCGACGGCGAAAAATCGCCGTCGAATTGCCGGCGGATGATGCGCGCGACGCGCCGAAGCCGCGAGGCACGGCGCAACTATTTACAACCGCTTGTAAATATTTCTGCGATTGGCTGCGGATGCACGCGCGACGCCGGTCATGGCGTAACTGCAGCATTAACCGTGCCGCTGAACTCGCCCAGTATTCGTCCACGCCGCATCAGGCGATCCGGCCGATAACAAACCGCTTTGGCCGCCGCCAATAAAACTCGGCCGCGCCACGACCACGACGCGGCCGAGTAAACCCCCGAGGTGTCGGTTGTCAGCTGCCGCCTATCCCTCCGAGCCTTTCTTATCCTTGTCTTTCTGATCCTTGTCCTTGTCCTTGTTCCGGTCCCTGCCCTGCTCCCCCTTGGGCTCGGCCTTAGGCGCCTCGCGCTGCGGGGGGCGCTGCTGCGCCGCGGGCGGCCCAGGTTGTGGCGGCGCTGGCCGCGCTTCGGGAGGACGCGGCGGCGGCGGTGCAGGTGGCGCGGCGGCGCCTCCTTGTCCACCCTGTCCCCCCTCGGGCGGACCGCGGCGTTCGCGTCCCTGCCCACCCTGCGGCTGGGGCGCCGCCTCGCCCCTCGGCGGTGGCGCGGCCCTGGCCGCCTCCGGAGGACGCGGCGGGGGCGGTGCAGGTGGCGCGGCGGCTGGTCCTTGCCCACCCTGTCCACCCTCGGGCGGACCGCGGCGTTCGCGTCCCTGCGCACCCGGCGGCTGGGGCGCCGCCTCGCCCTTCGGCGGTGGCGCGGCCCTGGCTGCTTCCGGAGGACGCGGCGGCGGCGGTGCAGGTGGCGCAGCTGCGGGTCCACCTTGGCCACCTTGCCCGCCTTCGGGCGGACCGCGGCGTTCGTTGCGGTCGCGTCCCTGTCCAGCAGGCGGCTGCGGTACCGCCTCGCCTTTCGGCGGCGCGGCCTTGGCCGCTTCCGGAGGACCTGGCGGTGCAGGTGGCGCGGCTGCTGGTGCGCCTTGGCCACCTTCGGGCGGACCGCGGCGTTCATTGCGGTCACGTCCCTGCCCGCCCGGCGGCTGGGGTGCCGCACCCTGCGGCTGGCCAGCTTCGCGCGCCCGGCGCGCGGCGTCGGCGCCCTGTGGCGGTTCGCCGGCCGGCGCGACGCCTTTCGGGGGCTGAGCGGTCGCGGGTGCGCCCGTTTGCCCCGCCGGTACCGCTTGCGAGGCGGCCGGCGCGCCCTGCGCGGGTCCCGGGGCGCCTGCGCGGCGTTCGAGCTGGCCGCGGCCGCGCCGAGCTTCTTCCTTCGGCGCCGGTGCGGCGGCTTGCGCCGGAGCGACGACCTTCACATTCCGGGCTGGGGCCGCACCCGCTGCCGCAGGCTGCTGCGCAGTTGCGGCAGCCTCCGCCGGCCGCCCCGGGTTGGCCGCGAGAGCTGCCTGGCGGGACGCAAATGCCGGCGGCGGCGCCGGCGGCTTGGTCCTGGCGACGACCTCGCGTTGCATAGCGCGCGCTGGCGGCCTGCCTGCGGCCGCTACGCCTGCCGCCGCTGCGCCGGCGGCTACCGCCGCAACGGCAACAACGCTCGCCCGAGTCGGAGCGACACGCGCCACCGCGCTCACCGGTTGCTGCGTTATTACCTCGCGCGGGACCTGGACGGCCGCGCGCGCGACCGGCTGCGATTGCACGAATGCCGTGGCCGGCACGGCAGTCACCGCGCCCGGCGCTTCGCGGTTGCGATAGGTGACATTGGTCACCGTGGTATTGGTCGTATAGTTGTTGTAGACGTTGGTTATGTTGACGTTGGTGACGCGCGTATTGCTGACGTTGACGTTGGTGAAATAATCGCGGCTGACGCGATACGCAGGCTGGTAGACTTCGCCGGGGCCGAGCGGGAACCAGGCAACACCCGACGCCACGCCGCCAACCGACAGCGACAGACGAAGATCGCCGCCGCCGATGAACGCGACCAGTGCCGGCGCATAGATCGGTCGCACGTTGACCGGGCCCGGTATCCATCCCCAGCGTCCGGTGACGTACGCCCAGCGACCGTAGTGATACGGCGCGAAGCCCCATGGGGCGTCGTCGATCCAGGTCCAGCCCCACGGGTCGATCCACGCCCAGTGTCCGGTGTGATACGGCGCCCAGCCGCTCGGTATCGAGCGCGGATACCAGACGTTGCCGTAATCGGGGGCTACGCTCCAGCTACCGTACTGATCGAGATCCTGATAGCCGATCACGTCGCGCGATACATAGCGCGCCGAAACCGAGGTGTCGTAGCTGCGATCGCGGTCCGCGGCCCAGCGATCGAATTCGTCCGGCGCTCCGATGTCGCTGTATTCGTAGTCGCGCAGGCCGGTTCCGGCGAAGCTGTAGCGATCGCCGGCGCCGATGCGATAGGCCGCGCCTTCGCCGTACGCCTCACCCTGGCCGGCCAATACTGCAAGCGTCGTGACATTGCCATCGGCGTCGACGTCGACGCGATAACGGCCGACGCTGTTTACGGTGAATGCGAGATTCGGCGTGTCGATTTCCACCGTGTCGCCGCGATCGATTCGCCACACGCGGACGTACAGCGAGCCTTGTGTGAGCTCGAGTTGCGTCGCGCGATCGTCGAGGTTCAGCACGTTCACATTGGTCGATGCGCCCAGACGAACGGCGATGCTCCCGGCCTGCAGTTCGGCGCGGCCGCCGGCGTCTGCCCAGAGGCGATCGCCGGTGATAAGCGGCCGGTTCGGCGTGGCCAGCACCCACTCGTCCTCACCGGCCGGCGAGAAGCTCACCGGACCACTGAAGAAGCTGAGCCGCGCCACGCGCGCAGGAGGATCGGACATGGCCGCGCCCGAGAGCAGCAGCATCGCCGCGCCGGCAAAGACAGCCGTCAGAACCCGAAGGCTGGATTGGATCTTGGTCATGCTTGTCCTCTTTTCGATTGGTACCGTATGCTCTTCAGCGCGCAAAAGTTACGCACCGCTTGAATCTATTACGCATGGCGGGCTCGCGATCACCCCTTGGGAACACTCCAGCAGAAACCGTGCCGCTTCCGCTGCGTTGCGCACCGCAAAAACGCTCAGCAGCTACGGGCAAACCGATCCTGATGCCTTGGCTCGCCTATGCGCCTGTCAGTCCATAACGCGCGATGCTGACGTTACGCCGACGCACGTTGTAACCAAAGGTAACGGGAAGTAAGTTGCGAGTCGTCACCGAGCGACAACGGTGAAGGCTCTCGGCGCGCTGCCGCGCGCGGTCAGCGCGCTGTGATCAGGCGTCGGCGCCCGCTGCGTGCAGGCAATGCTCGACCCATTGCGCGGTGAGTTTTTCCTGCACGGCGTTCTGCGACAAACGCGCATCGAGCCCGGCGAAGTCGACGCTGTCGAGTGCCTGATCCTGATTGAAGCAGGAGAAGACATAGCTCAGCTTGCCGGTAGCCGGATCGTGCTGCGGTTGCAAGCACTGCGCGCAAATCTCCTTCATCATGCATTGCATCGGCGAGTTGATCGACGCGATGCCGCGATGCGAGGGCTTGAGATAGGGCTTCAACACCGTGTGCCGCGCCGCGCCGACGGCAGCCATCATCTTGTCCGATCCGATCGCGATGATGCGGTCGGCGGCGCCGGTCGCGATCGTCGCTTCACCCAGCTCGCCTTTCGCATAGGCGAGCATCCCCTGCACGATGTTGCCGATGAAAGTCTTGTCCTGGGGCCGGCGCGGAACAAAGCCTGGCGCCTCGTCGCAGCACCAGACGACCAGGTCGGCAGCCGCTTCGATATCCGCGATCTTGTAGCGGTCGATCATGTGCCGGTAGCCGGCGAAGTAAAGCACCTTCGAGCCGGCGTTGCGAAACGCCTGCCCGATCGAGAAAAGTACGGCATTGCCCAATCCGCCGCCGGCGAGTATCACCGTCTCGCCGGGCTCGATTTCGGTCGGCGATCCCGTCGGCCCCATCAGCACGATAGGCTCGCCGCGCTCGAGCTGCGCGCAGAGATCGGATGAGCCGCCCATTTCGAGCACGATCGTCGATACCAGCCCTTCCTCGCGATCGACCCATGCGCCGGTCAGCGCCAGGCCCTCCATCGCCAGCCTGGTGCCGGCGGTGCGCTGCGCCAGCGATTCGAAATTCTGCAGCCGGTAAAACTGTCCCGGCGCGAACTTTCGTGCCGCCGCCGGGGCGCGCACGACGACTTCCACGATCGTCGGAGTCAGCCGCACGACGCGCTCGACGCTGGCTCGAAGTTCGCCGTTGACCAGCGCGAGGAACCCTGCGTCGTCGAGCGCGGAGGCGGGAGAGACGCGCGCCAACATCCGGGTGACGATCGGATAGCCCTGCTTGGCGCTGCCCATCGCCTTGACGACGTTGCCGAAGAAGGACGGGTGGAGGTCGCCGAAATAGCTGATCGCGCGGCCATCCGGCTCGATCGCGGTCAGCACATGCGCGACCGCGGGCTTGGCCAGCCCCGGCGCCGGCTTGACGACGTGGCCCGCCTCGTCGACGGCGCGGAAATACTTGCCGTCGAGGTGAAAATGCGCCGCGTCCTCGCGCGCCAGAACCGTATTCGGCTGCGTGCCGGCCGCAATCAGAACGGTGCGCGCTTCCAGCGTTCCGCGCCCGGCTTCGTGCCACACGCCGTCGCCGTCGTTGTGCTGAATCGAGACCCGCAGCGCGCTGGCGCGTCCGCGCGCGTCGACGTCGATCGCCAGCGGCGTCAGGCCTTCGGCGAAACGTATGCCTTCTTCGAGCGCCTTCTCCACCTCTTCGTGGTTGAGCGTATACGACGGGCTGTCGATCAGCCGGCGGCGGTACGCGATCGTCACGCCGCCCCAGGATTGCAGCAGCTCGAGCACTCGTACCGGGCGGCCTTCGCGGGCGGCAGCAGCGCGTTCCTCGCGAATCGCTCGCCCATGCGCCAGGTATTCGAGCGCGACCTCGCGCTCGTCGTCGGTCCACTCCGACTCGACGCGGTCGCGTCCGCGCCCGGCGACTAGCGCGTCGTAGCGGGCGACGAATTTCTCTACCTGCACCGGATAGTACGCCAGCGATTCGGTCGCGGTGTCGATCGCGGTCAAGCCGCCGCCGATGACGACGACCGGCAGGCGGATTTCCATATTGGCGACCGAATCCTTGCGCGCGGCGCCGGTGAGTTGCAGCGCCATCAGGAAGTCCGACGCGGTGCGCACGCCCTTGGCCAGCGCGTTCGGCAGATCGAGCACCGTCGGCCGCCCGGCTCCGGCGGCCAGCGCGATGTGGTCGAATCCCAGGGCGAATGCGTCTTCGGTGTCGAGCGTGCCGCCGAAGCGCACGCCGCCGCACAGCGCAAAGCGCTCGCGGCGCTCGATCAAGAGACGCAGCACCTTGAGGAAGTTCTTGTCCCAGCGCACCGTGATCCCGTACTCGGCGACGCCACCGAATCCCGCCATCACGCGCTGGTCCAGCGGCTCGCGCAGTGCGTCGATGTCGCGTATCGGCTCGAACGGCACGCGCGCGCCGGTTGCGCTGACGCCCGAGACCGACGGCGGCAGCGGCTCGATCTTGAGTCCGTCGACACCGACCACCGTATGCCCATCGTTCAGCAGGTGATGCGCCAGCGTGAATCCGGCCGGGCCCATGCCGACGACGAGCACGCGCTTGCCCGTGGGCGCGCGCGGCAGCGGACGGGAAAGGTCGAGCGGATTCCATCGCGTCAACAGGCCGTAGATCTCGAAACCCCAGGGCAGCGCAAGGATGTCTTTGAGCACGCGCGTCTCGGATTGCGGGATATCGACCGGCTCCTGCTTCTGGTAGATGCACGACTTCATGCAGTCGTTGCAGATGCGGTGGCCGGTGCCGGCGACCATCGGATTGTCGATACAGATCATCGCCAGCGCGCCCAGCGCCCATCCTTCCGCACGCAGCTTGTGGAATTCGGAAATCCGCTCCTCGAGCGGACAGCCCGCCAGCGGCACGCCGAACGGCGAGCGCTTGAACGGCGGCAGTGCGCCGTCGGGCGTCTTCTTTTCGCGCAGGCCCGACGAGCACGAATCCTTTTGCTGCTCGTGGCACCAGATGCAATAGTTGGCCTGGTCGAGTCCGCCGGCGAGATCGGTTCCGGCATCGGTCAACGCGAAGCCGTCGCGCCGCCGCAAATGGTCGTTCGGCAGACGGAAGCTGTCGATGCCTTCGTCGTGCTCATGCACTACCGGGATCAGGCGAAGGTAATCGAGCTTGCGCGGCGCCTTGAACAACACGCCGGCGCGATGTCGCGCTTTTCCTGCCGACGTGTGCGCCGCCCATGCGGCGTAGCGAAGCACGAGGTCGATGTCCGCGGCGTGCCCGGCTTCGTCGGTGCCCCAGGCGCCAACCGCGCGGGCAAACGCCAACTCCCCCGACAAGCCGTCGAGCGACGCGCCCAGACGCCGCTCCAGCTCGGCGCGCAGCGCATCGCCATCGAAGCCCGCTGCTTCGTCGGCCTTGTACTTGTTCATTGCCTTTCGCTGCACGACCTGCCGCTTGCAGGCATACAGCGGGGCGAGCTCGTGCTGCGCCGCTTGCAACGCCGCGACTTCCGCTTCGACGCCGAACAGCAGCGCGACAAAATCCTCCAGATGCGGCGCAATGGCGATCAGCAGCGCGGATTCACCGCCGCGATCGAGCGCAGCCTTGTCGACGCGCGCCGCCGCCAGCCGCTCCGCGAGTCCGGTATCGGCCGCGCGCAGGAACGCGAGGAACGACGCGTCGACGCGTGCGAGCCCCTCTGGCGCGTACAGGTCCGGAAACGTCAGTCCAAAAGCGAGCTTCAGCATCAAGGCACCTTGCAACAAGCCGGGAGGCGAACAGCGATGCAGGCTCCGGCAGGGCGCACAAACTCGATATTTTACCCGCGCGACGATGCTCCGACCTGCCCTTCCGTGCATATGCATAGAACCCGAGCCTTGCGCGTCCGTCGGAAGCTCGGCTTCCCCTGGCTGGCAGGCGACCGCTATCATGCACACTTCAAGGCCGGCTCGGGTGCGAAGCGCGCCGCCGGCCGAATCGCGGAGTTCCAATGAAAAGAACCGCATCGCTGATCCGATATGCGCTGGCAGCCGCGGCGTTTTTTGCGCTGTCGGCTGGCGCCCAACCGATCAAGCTGGGAGAGCTCAACAGCTACAAGACATTTCCCGCATTTCTCGAAGCCTATAAGCACGGCATGGAGCTGGCCGTCGAGCAGATCAACCAGGGTGGCGGCCTGCTTGGCCGCCCGGTCGAATTGATCGTGCGCGACGACACCGGCACTCCCGGCGACGCAGTGCGCGTGGCCGAGGAGCTGGTTTCGCGCGAAAAAGTCGACGTCCTGATGGGGACGTTCTCCTCGGCTGTCGGCCTGGCCGTAGCCGATTTCGCCAAGCAGCGCCAGCGGCTGTTCCTCGCCTCGGAACCGCTGACCGACAAGATCGTCTGGGACAATGGCAACAAGTACACGTTCCGCCTTCGACCGTCGACCTACATGCAGACGGCGATGCTGGTCCCCGAGGCGGCCAAGCTCGGCAAGCGGCGCTGGGCGATCGTCTATCCCGACTACGAATACGGCAAGTCGGCGACCGAGGCGTTCAAGCAGCAGATGATCGCGCGGCAGGGCTCGGGCACCGAGTTCGTCGAATTCGCAGCGCCCTTGGGCAAGATCGACGCGGGGCCGGTCGTGCAGGCGATGATAGATGCCAAACCTGATGCCATATTTTCTTCGCTGTTCGCCGGAGACCTCGCGAAGTTCGTTCGCGAGGGCGAGCTGCGCGGCCTGTTCAAGGACCGTCCGGTGTTCAATCTGTTGGGCGGCGAGCCTGAATACCTCGACCCGCTGAAGGACGAGGCACCGGCAGGCTGGTACGTCACCGGTTATCCGTGGTACGCGATCGACACGCCCGCCCACAGGCGCTTTCTCGACGCATACCGCGCGAAGTTCAACGACTATCCGCGCCAGGGTTCGGTCGTCGGATACAGCGTGGTCATCAGCGCGGCTGCGGCGATCCGCAAGGCCAAGTCGACCGACAATGCAAAGCTGCTCGCCGCGATGGCGGGACTCGCTGTCGAAACGCCATTTGGCGCGATACGCTACCGCGCGATCGACCACCAATCGACGATGGGCGCCTATGTCGGAAGACTCGCGATCAAGGACAGCAAGGGCGTGATGGTCGACGCGAGATACGCCGACGGCGCCGACTACCTGCCGTCGGACGACTGGGTGCGCGCACACCGCCCGGCCAATTGACGCCGTACGTCGTTCCTGACCCTCTCCGCGCTCCTCGTTCAACTGTTCAACGGCCTGGCCGGCGCGTCGTCGCTGTTCCTGGTCGCCGCCGGACTCTCGCTGATCTTCGGCGTCACGCGCGTCGTCAACTTCGCGCACGGCTCGCTGATGATGTTGGGGGCGTACATCGCCTACAGCCTGATCGGGCGCTTCGGCTCCGGGCCGCTCGGCTACTGGGGCGGAGTGCTGGTCGCTGCGTTATCGGTCGGCGCGCTGGGCGTCCTGATCGAGCGGACGCTGTTGCGGCGACTCTACGGTGCGCCGGAGTTGCTGCAGCTGATCGCGACCTTCGGCGTCGTGCTGCTGGTCAAGGACGCGGCGCTGGCCATCTGGGGCGCCGAGGATCTGCTGGGCCCGCGCGCGCCCGGGCTTGCCGGCGCGATCACGATCCTCGGCCAGCCGGTGCCGCAATACGATCTGTTGTTGATCGTGCTCGCGCCGGTCGTGCTGGCCGCGCTGTCGCTCGCGCTGGGACGCACGCGCTGGGGGCTGCTGGTGCGTGCGGCGACCGAGGATCGCGACATGACCGCAGGGCTCGGCGTCAATCCGTCGTGGCTTTTTTCCGGCGTGTTCTTCGTCGGCGCCCTGCTCGCGGGACTCGCCGGCGCGCTGCAGCTGCCGCGCGAGCCGGCAAATCTGAACATGGACCTGACGATCATCGCCGACGTCTTCGTCGTGACCGTCGTCGGCGGCCTCGGCAGCATTCGCGGCGCTTTCGTCGCGGCCCTGATCATCGGCGTTGTCAGGGCGCTTTGTATCGGCATCGGCGATGTCGCCCTGTTCGGCTCGGTCGTATCGTTCGCCAAATTGACTCTGGTCGCCGAATTCATCGTGATGGCGATCGTGCTGATCGCTCGGCCGTGGGGTCTGTACGGCCGGCCGCCAGCCCCCTCCCCGATCGCCGAGCAGCGCGATCTGCAGCTGGCGCCGGGACGGCGCTTCGCGCTGGGCGCGGCCCTCTTGTTCGCGGCGCTCGCCGCGGTCCCGCTCATCGCTGACGACTACACGCTGGTGCTCGGCGCCGACATGCTGATATTCGCGCTGTTCGCCGTCAGCCTGCATTTCATCATGGGTCCCGGCGGCATGGCCTCGTTCGGCCACGCCGCGTATTTCGGCCTCGGCGCGTATGCCGCGGCGCTCGCGGCGCGGGCGGTGCCGATGGAGCTCGCGCTCATCGCGGCGCCGCTCGCGGCGGGAATCGGCGCGGTGGTCTTCGGCTGGTTCTGCGTGCGGCTGTCGGGCGTCTACCTTGCGATGCTGACGCTTGCGTTCGCCCAGATCACCTGGGCCACTGTCTACCAATGGGACGCGCTGACCGGCGGCAGCAACGGTCTGGTCGGCATCTGGCCCGCGCCTTGGTTGTCATCGCGTGCCGCCTTCTACTGGTTGACGCTGGCGATCGCCGGCGGCGCGATCGCTCTAATGTGGCGCATCGTATTCTCTCCGTTCGGCTACGCGCTGCGCGCAACGCGCGACTCGGTGCGCCGCGCCGCCGCGATCGGCATCGACGTGCGTACCGTGCGCTGGGCGGGATTCGTGATCGCAGGGCTCGCCGCCGGACTTGCCGGATCGCTATACGCATTTTCCAAGGGCAGCATCTCGCCTGAATCGCTTTCGATACCGCGCTCGATCGATGGACTGGTGATGGTGCTGCTGGGAGGCCTGCAAACCCTGTTCGGGCCGGTCGTAGGAGCAGCCTTGCTGGCATGGCTGCAGGACACGCTGGCGCGGCAGACCGAGTACTGGCGCGCGATGCTGGGCGGGGCGATCCTCGTCCTGGTGCTGCTCTTTCCGCAAGGCATCGTCGGGACCTTGGTCGGCGCCGCGCGCGGCTTGCGGCAGCGGGGCGCGAGCGCTCGGGCGGCGGCAATGCGATGACCGAGCCGCTGCTCTCGATCCGCGACATCGCCAAGGCATTCGGCGGCGTGCAGGCGCTCGCCGGCGTCAGCTTCGACCTGGCTGCCGGCGAGCGCGTCGCCGTAATCGGCCCCAACGGCGCCGGCAAGACGACTTTGTTCAACGTCCTCGACGGCCAGCTCACACCCGATCGCGGCAGCGCTTCGCTGCAGGGGCGGCGTTTGATCGGGCTCCCGCCACAGACGATTGCACGCATGGGCGTCGGCCGCACGTTCCAGGTGACGGCGACGTTCGCTTCGATGACCGTGCGCGAAAACGTCCAGCTCGCGCTGCTCGCGCGGCGTCGCGGGACGCACGCTCTGCTGTCGCAGCTTGCCGCACATGACACGGCCGAAGCCGAAACGCTGCTCGAGCAGGTCGGCATTGCTTCGCTGGCTGAACGTGCCGCGGCGACGCTCGCATACGGCGACCTGAAGCGCCTCGAGCTCGCGATCGCGCTGGCCGATGCGCCGCGGCTGCTGCTGATGGACGAGCCGACCGCGGGCCTGGCGCCGCCCGAGCGAGCTCGCCTGATGCGGCAGGTTTCCGATCTCGCGCGGAGCGCGGGCGCCGCGTTGCTTTTCACCGAGCACGACATGGACGTAGTGTTCGCCCATGCCGACCGAATCGTCGTGCTCAATCGCGGCCGCGTGATCGCCGCGGGCTCACCTTCGGAAGTGCGCGCCGATCGCGAGGTGCGCGCCGTTTATCTCGGCGCCGGCCCGGAGCGCGGCGATGCTTGAAGTGCGCCGCCTGGAGGCAGGCTACGGCAGCGCGACCATTTTGTTCGACGTCTCATTGGACGTTGCCGATGGCGAGGCGGTCGCGCTGCTCGGACGCAACGGCGCCGGCAAATCGACGACGTTGAAGGCGATCGCCGGATGGCTGAAGCCGAGCCGTGGTGACATTCTCTTGCATGGCCGACGCATAGCCGGCACTCCTTCGTATCGCATCGCCCGGGCGGGCCTGGGCTTCGTGCCCGAGGGGCGACGCATCTTCAGCGGCTTGACGGTGGCGCAGAACCTCGAGGTCGGACGGCGTGACGCGCCCGCCGGCACGCCGTGGACGCCGCAACGCCTGTTCCGGCTGTTTCCCGCCCTCGCCGATTTGCGCGACCGGCACGGAGGCGAGATCTCCGGAGGCGAGCAGCAGATGCTGGCGATCGCGCGCACGCTGATGGGCAACCCGACGCTGCTGTTGCTCGACGAGCCCGGCGAAGGCCTCGCGCCGTTGATCGTCGCGCAGCTCACCGAAGCCCTGCGCGAGTTCAAACGCGCCGGCCTGTCGATATTGCTGGCCGAGCAAAGCCTGGCGCTCGCCGACGCCGTCGCCGACCGCGCCTGCGTGCTCGAAAGCGGGCAGGTCCGGTACGCCGGGCCTTATGCGGAATTTGCTCGCGACGCCAAGGCACGCGCCGAATATCTCGGCCTCGACTGACGGGGATTCGGACCTTGCAGCAGACTCAGAATTTGAACAGGCCCATCAAGTCGCCGATCGCCGGCCGATTCGACGGAATGTAGGGATCATCGCGCACCTCCGGATTCGGCAGGTTGTCTCTGCTGCGCTCCGACAGCGGTGATAGACGCCAGTTGCGCTCGATGAATTTCAGTATCGACACGTGATCGTAGTAGGTGTGGTCGACGTGGCCGGTTTTCGCGAACGGCGACACCGCAAGCATCGGCACTCGCGTCCCGTCGCCGAAGAAGTCCAGAATCTGGATATAACCGCTGTCGTAATAGCCACCGCCCTCGTCGGTCGTGACCAGGATAGCCGTCTTGCTCCATACCGTCGGGTTCGCCTGGACGCGCGTCACCAGCGTCTCTACGAAGCGCTCTAACGCATACACCGTCGAGTACGCCGGATGTCCGGACTCCGGATTGGGCGGGATCACGAACGAGACCGCGGGCAGCGTCTTGTCGTCGCCGAGATCGCGAAAAAACGCGCCCAGATCCTGCAGGTTCACGCGCGACGCGCCGGTCATCACCGCGGTCGAATGCGTCAGCGGGTCGCAGATCGAGCAATAGAGATCCTTGTCGACGCCGTTTGGCGTGCGTCCGCCGCTGTACCACTTCCAGCTGACCTTGGCCGCCGTGAGCGAAGTCCCGATGTTGGGCGCGATTTGCGGCGGCAGCACGAACTGCTGCGGGCCCAATGGCTTAGGCTTCCCGTCGAACGTATAGCCGGGGTCGTAGTTGTTGACGAGGTAATAGGTGCCCGGCGCGCAGTTGCCGTCGTTGAATGTCTTGTACGGCAACGTGTCGAGGTAGTCGCGGATCGCTTTGACTCCCGGTTGACCGACGTCGGCGCAAGCGGTGTACGAGCCGCCGCGGTAGCTCGACTCCTTGTACCAGTTGTTGGTGCCGGTGCGCGGGTCGGGGTCCTCGATCTGGTTCGCCGGTGGCACCGCCGGCTTGCCATCGACGACGTAGGCGCCGGCGTGCCCGGTGCTCAAGGCGAGGAAGTTCGCGCCGGTGCCGCCCATGACCGGCTGGTGATAGTTGTCGGCAATCGCATAGTCGCGTGCCAGCTTGCGAAAATACGGCGCGTCGCCGTTCGCCATGCTGTAGAAGCCCATCGCGACGCCGCCCTGATTGGTGCCGGCCGCCGCGTCGCCGGACCGGAGTGCGCCCTGCCCCGACGTCATCGCGACCCAGGTGAAAAGGTCGTGCCTTCCGCCATCGACTTGCTGCCACATCTGGAAAAAACGATGCACCGGATCCCCGACCGGCGCGCTGAAGTCGACGTAGCGCGTGATCCGGAACGGTCCGTTCGGCAGCTCGGTCGGAAACCGTGCATCGGGGACGTTTCTCGGCAGCCCCGTCGCGTTGGTTGTCCCGGGTCGCGGCAGCTTGGGCAGAGTTCCGGCGCTGGCGGGTATGACCAAATAGCGCTCCCGAACGCTCGCTTCGCCCTGCGCCGCATCCGCGAAGTGCGGTCCGGGATTCCCATCGCGGTCGACGATGCCGCGCGACAGCAGATTGGCGACGGTCTCGCCTGGCGGCGGCTCGTAGGTCGCGAACAGGTTATCGAAGCTGATGTTTTCACCGACGACGACGATCAGGTGCTCGATCGGCGTCGCTGCCGCGCGCGAAGGCTCGGTCGTTTGTGCGCCGGACCCCGATGCGAACAGGCCGCAGGCGAGCGCAGCGCCTGCCGCCTTGAATGAATTCATCAGCACTCCGGGCAATCGTGGCACATCGCCTCCTCAGTGTTCAGCGCCGGTCCAACCGGTAGATGCGCGACTCGCCGTAACCTTTGGCCAGCGCCGTTCGTCCGATGTATTCGAGCGAGAATTCATCGCATCCGGTCGCAGCCAGCGTTGCGGCGAACGCCTCGCTGGCATACACCATCCCCGGCGGCGTGACCGGCTCGATGCGCGCGGCTTTGGTCACGCTGGAGCCGAAATAATTGTCCCGTCCGATGATCGGATCGAAGCCGCAGAACACCGGCCCTGCGTGCAGTGCGATCCGGATCGGGCTGGCCTCCGACAATCCGAGCGCGGTCCAGTCGACCTCGAGCATGTTCTCGAGAAAGGATAGTGCGAACGCGGCGCCGTGGCGCGGGGCGTCGAACACGACGTACAAGGCATCGCCCCAGGTGCTGGCCAGAAGCGGCTTGACCGGCGAGGCCGCCATCTGCCCGGCCGCAATCTTCCAGAAGCTTTCCTGGAAGAGCGGCGCCGCCGCGTCGTGCACGCGGCTGAACCCTGCGAAGTCGGCAAACAGCAAGGTCTTGAGCGAGCGGCGCGGTCGCGTGGCCGCGCTCGGCGCCGAATGCGCGGCACGCGGTTCCGCCTTGCCGGACGGCGCTTCGACCGGTTGCTGCGCGACAGGCGCAACTGTCGATTCGGCAAGCTTGGTTCGAATCTGTGCCAAATCCAAAACCTGCGGTGGCGCGACGCGGCTCGTCCACCGGTCGAACGACGCCCGCGTACCGCCAACTCGTCCCGCTGAACCGGCATCGATCACGCAATACAGCGAGGGCACCGTCTGCAGCTGCTCGCCGCGGAGTATCGAAAGTCCCTCCAGCAGCATCGCGGCCTGCTCGAACAGGACGTCGTCGCCGAGATAATGCTCGTCGGTCGCCATGATCACGCGTGCCGCACGCGAGAGCGCGGCGTTGAACCGCTCGATCCATTCGTCGCCGCCAATCGCCACGCTGGTGCGTACGAAATCGTCGCGATCGAACGGCAATACGACGTTGACTTCCCCTCCGAGTTCGAGTGCAGCTTCGATGAAAATCAGATCCGCGCCGCAGGCCGCCGACGTATAGATGATTGGCGTGTTCAGCCGCGCGACATGCGCGCGAACCGCCGCCCGGACCGCTGGGACCAGCGCCGCAGGGAACCGCGGCAGCGCCCGGTCGGGCGCGTCGATCATGTGGCCGGCAAACGCCACGATGTCCGGCGCGGGCAGCTGCCGCAATGCGTCGGCCGCTTGCGGTACCGCCCGCGCAAGCAGCTGCAGCTGCCGGCGCATCGTCGCCACGCTGCCAGCATCGCCGACGCTCCGCGCGTAGGCCGACGCATAGCTTTGCGCCGCGTGATCGAATTGGCCTAGGATGAGCTGCGCCTCGCCCAGCGTCGCATCGTCCCAGAGCGTGCGGCGGCT
>DATBBM010000091.1:0-6430 GCA_036270955.1 Casimicrobiaceae bacterium
ACAGCGATCACGTATCGGCCGCGGCCGCGACTCGCAATTCCCCGTTGATCCCCAAGCTGCGCCAGGGGCCCCCACGCCGGGTGGCTCGCGCGGCTACTTGCGCATCCCTCGCTCGGCCGAGGTCAGCGCCTCGATGAACGCGGGCCGCGAAAACAGGCGCTCCGCATACTTCATCAGCGGGGCAGCCGGCTTCGGGAGCTGGATGCCGTAGTAGTCGAGCCGCCAGAGCAGCGGCGTGATCGCGACGTCGAGCATCGAGAAGTCCTCGCCCAGCATGTATTTGTGCTTGGCAAAGACCGGCGCAATCTGCATCAGGCTGTCGCGCACGAGTCCACGCGCCTTTTCCAGCTGCTTCTGGTTATTCGCTTCCAGCGTATCTATGTGCGAAAAGAGCTCCTTCTCGAAGCGATGCAGGAAAAGCCGTGCGCGCGCGCGCATCACCGGATCGGCCGGCATCAGCTGCGGGTGCGGAAAGCGCTCGTCGATATATTCGTTGATGATGTTCGACTCGTGCAGCACCAGGTCGCGCTCGACCAGCACCGGAACCTGGTTGTACGGATTCATCACAGCGAGGTCTTCCGGCTTGTGGTCCAGGTCGACGTCGATGATCTGGAAATCCATGCCCTTCTCGTGCAGGACAATGCGGCAGCGTTGGCTGAACGGGTCGGTAGTCCCGGAGTAGAGAGTCATCATGAATATTTCTCCCGTTGGAGCGAGACGCGACGAGTCGCGTCCTGTTTGGCGGCGCTACAGCGGCGCTCCGGTCCGCAGTGTCGCTTCTCGCCGTGTCAGTGAATGTCTTTCCAGTAGTCGCGCTTCAGCGCGTAGGCAAAAGCGAACAGCACGCCGAGGAAGATCAGGACGCCGATGCCGGCGTTGATGCGCCCGTTGCGTGCGGGTTCGGCCATGTAGTCGAGAAAATTGACCAGATCGGCGACGAGCGCCTTGTACTCGACCGGAGACAGCGTGCCGGGCGATTCCTGCGAAAGCGTTTTCACGACGTATTTGCCATTCGCCGCCGGCTCGAGCTTCGCGAGGCCTTTGGCCGCGATCGCCGCCGCCTCGGCCTTCTCGCGATCCTCGTATTCGGTTTCTACCAGCTTGTTCACGCCCTGCACCCCCCACAGCACGTGCGGCATCGCCACGTTGGGGAAGACCAGATTGTTCCATCCGCTCGGCGCTTTTTCGTCGCGATAAAAGGCGTTCAGATAGCTGTACAGCCAGTCGGTGCCGCGCACGCGCGCTTCGACCGACAGGTCCGGAGGCGGTGCGCCGAACCAGGCGGTCGCGTCGGCCTTGCTCATCGCCACCGTCATCGTCGAGCCGACTTTGTCGGTCGCGAACATCAGATTGTCCTTGATCTGCTGCTCGGTGAGCCCGAGGTCGGTCAACCGGTTGTAGCGCATGTATTGCGCGCTGTGGCATGTCAGACAGTAATTGACGAAGTTGCGCGCACCGCGCTGCAGCGATTCGTGGTCGAGCCGGCGACCCGGCGCCGGCTCGAGCCGCAAGCCAGCTTCGGCTGCAAACGCTCCGCCCGCGGCAACGAGCAGGATGAGGCCGATCCAGCGGATGACGATGTTCATTTCCAGGTCACCCTTTCCGGCACCGGCTTGGTCGTATCGCGCGCGGTGTACCACGGCATCAGCAGGAAGAACAGAAAGTAAACCAGCGTCAGAACGCGCGCGACGACGGTGGCGCGATCGGCCGCCCCCATCATGTCTCCGAACTGGCCCCAGACGGTGACGGGGACCGTACCCAGATAGCCGAGCACAAGAAAACAGACGACGAATACTGCGAGCCAGATCTTGTACAGGCGTCCGCGATAGCGGATCGACTTCACCCGGCCTCGATCGAGCCACGGCATGAAGAACAGGATGACGACCGCCGCCCCCATCACCAGCACGCCCCAGAATTGCGACTGGAGGAAAGAAGGCACCGCCCGCAACATCGCGTAATACGGCGTGAAGTACCAGACCGGAGCGATATGCTCGGGGGTCTGCAGCGGATTGGCCGGAATGAAGTTGTCGCGTTCGAGGAAGTAGCCGCCGCCGTCGGGCCAGAAGAACACGACGACCGAAAACAGCGCCAGGAAGACGACGACGCCGGCCAGGTCCTTCACCGTGTAGTAGGGATGGAATGGAATTCCGTCGAGAGGATGCCCGGTCAGCGGGTCCTTCTTGTCCTTGATCTCGATGCCGTCCGGATTGTTCGATCCGACCTCATGCAGCGCCATCAGGTGCACGACGACGAGCAGCAGCAGGACCAGAGGGACGGCGATGACGTGGAAGGCGAAAAAACGGTTCAGCGTCACGTCCGAGATCGTATAGTCGCCCCGAATCCATATCCCCAGGTCGTCGCCGATCACCGGCACCGTCGAGAACAGGTTGACGATCACCTGCGCGCCCCAGTACGACATCTGGCCCCATGGCAGCAAGTAGCCGAAGAACGCCTCGGCCATCAGCGCGAGATAAATGAAGCAGCCGACGATCCAGAGCAGCTCGCGCGGCTTCCGGTAGCTGCCGTAGAGCAGGGCCCGGAACATGTGGAGGTAGACGACGATGAAGAATGCCGACGCGCCGGTCGAATGCAGGTAGCGGATGAACCAGCCGCCGGATACATCGCGCATGATGTACTCGACCGACTCGAAGGCCTTGGTGGCATCCGGCTTGTAGCTCATCGTCAGGAAGATTCCGGTAGCGATCTGCATCACCAGAACGACCAGCGCGAGCGAGCCGAAGAAGTACCAGAAGTTGAAATTCTTCGGCGCATAGTATTCGGACACCTGCGACTTCCACAGCGCCGTCAGCGGGAAACGTTCGTCGATCCAGTTGAGCATCTTCTGCATGATTGTGGCTCCGCCTACGCGTTCTTCTTCAACTCGTCTTCGCCGATAAGGATTTTCGTGTCCGACACGAATTTGTAGGGCGGAATCACCAGGTTGGTCGGCGCAGGCACGCCCTTGAACACGCGGCCCGCCAGATCGAATTTCGACTGGTGGCAGGGGCAGAAAAAGCCGCCCAGCCAGTCCGGCCCGAGATCGGCAGGCGCGACTTCGGGCCGGAACGTCGGCGAGCAGCCCAAATGCGTGCAGATGCCGACGGCGACGAATATTTCGGGCTTGCGCGAGCGATCCTCGTTCTTCGCGTACGGCGGCTGATGGTCGACGTCCGACTTCGGATCGGCAACCTTGCTATCGAGCTTGGGCAGGCCCGCTAGCATCGCCGGCGTCCGGTTGATGATCCAGACGACCTTGCCGCGCCATTCGACATTGATCTTCTGGCCGGGCTCGAGCTTGCTGATATCCGCTTCGACCGGGGCCCCCGCCGCCTTGGCCCGCTCGCTCGGCCACATGCTCATCGCGAACGGCACCGCGGCCGCGACGGTGCCGATGGCGCCGACCGCCGTCGTGGCGCCGATCAGGAACCGGCGTTTTCCCTTGTCTACGCTTCCCGCATCGCCCATTGACTTGCCCTTCGCGATAGCCAGATGCCGCAAAGCCTCGAATTATAAATGATTTTCATCGTCCGGCCCAAGAACTTATGCAAAAAGCCGCGACAAAACAGGGGCTTGGGCGTCATTTGCCGCGCCGGCCCCGCCACCGTGCTGCGTCGCGGCACAGGCCGTCTATAATCGCTTTTTAGCTATCCCTTCCGGCTTCGGCCGCCTGCCATGCTCCGCCGGTTCTGGCTACTTTTCGCGCAGATCGCAACCGTTTGCGTCGCCGCGCTGTTCGTCATTGCGACGCTGCGTCCGGACCTGCTCGCTCGATTCGCCGGCAAAAACAACGTGGTGCTGGTGCAGGAGACGCCGCTCACCGTGCCAGCGCCGAAGATCGCGAGCCTCGCCGATGCCGCGAAAAAGGCGATGCCTTCGGTGGTCAACATCTACACCAGCAAGGAGGTCCGGCACCGCCAGCCGCTGACCGACGATCCGATCTTGCGCCGCTTCTTTCCCGGGCTGGAAGAAAGCGAGCCGCGCCGCGCGACCAGTCTCGGCTCGGGCGTCATCGTCAGCAGCGAAGGCTATGTACTGACCAACAATCACGTCGTCGAGGAAGCCGACGACATCGAGCTGGTGCTCGCCGACGGCCGGCGCATGCGGGCCGCGGTCCGCGGCAGCGACCCCGAGTCGGATCTGGCCGTGCTGAAGGTCGACGGCAAGAACCTGCCGGTCATCACGTTCGGCCAGTTGGAAAACGTCCAGGTCGGCGACACCGTGCTCGCGATCGGCAGCCCGTTCGGCTTCGGCAGCAGCGTCACGCACGGGATCGTCAGCGCACTGGGCCGCAGCCATCTGGGCATCAACCGGTTCGAGGACTTCATCCAGACCGATGCAGCAGTCAACCCCGGCAACTCCGGTGGCGCGCTGGTGGACAGCAGCGGCAACTTGGTCGGCATCAACAGCGCGATTTTTTCGCAAAGCGGCGGTTCGCAAGGCATCGGCTTTGCGATTCCGGTGTCGCTCGCCAGGAACGTGCTCGAGCAGATCATCAAGGACGGCGAAGTCACGCGCGGCTGGTTGGGCATCGAGCCGCAGGACATTACGCCGGAGCTGGCGACGGCGTTCTCGCTGTCGAAATCCGACGGCGTGTTGATCCGTGGTGTGCTCAAAAGCGGGCCGGCCGACCGGGCCGGAATGCAGGTGCGCGACGTCGTGGTCGACATCGACGGCAAGCCGACGCACGACGTGGCCTCGCTGCTCGCGCAAATTGCGGCGCTCGCGCCCGGAAGTCAGGCCAGGCTCAAGGTCGTGCGCGAGCAAAAGCAGGTCGACATCGACGTCATCGTGGGCAAGCGGCCGAAGCCGCGCGTGTCCTAGGCGCCGAAAGCCTTATCCGGCCGACTTCTCCCCGTCGACCGCATCGCGGTCGCGCTTCGGAACCGAGACGAAGCGAGCTACCAGCAGCCCCAGCTCGAACAGCAGCCACAGCGGCACCGCCATCATCAGCTGCGACAAGATATCGGGCGGAGTGAATATGGCGCCGACGACGAACGCGCCGACGATGACATAGCCGCGAATCGCGCGCAGCTTCTCCAGGCTCACCACGCCCAGGCGGACCAGCACGATCACCACGACCGGCGTCTCGAACGTGATGCCGAAGGCTATGAACATCGTCATCACGAACGACAGGTACTTGTCGATGTCGGTCATCATCTGCACGCCGCTCGGCGCGTAGCCGGCGAAAAATCCGAAGGCGATCGGAAACACGACGAAGTACGCAAAGCACATGCCCAGCGCGAAGAAGACGACGCTGGACAGGATCACCGGCAGTGCGAGCTGCTTCTCGTGGCGGTACAGGCCCGGTGCAACGAACGCCCACATCTGGTAGAGCACGTACGGCAGCGCAATCAGGAACGCGGCCATCAGAGTCACCTTGAGCGGGACGAGGAACGTCCCGGTGACGTCGGTTGCGATCATCGTTGCGCCGCGCGGCAGCGCCTTGATCAGCGGCGCGGCGAGGAGCGCATAGATGTCCTTCGCCCAGGGGAAAAGGCAAAGCAGCACGACAAAGACCGCGATGATCGCGTGCAGCAATCGCGTGCGCAGCTCGACCAGATGCGAGATGAACGTTTCCTGCGTACTGTCCGGAGCGGGGGATGTATCGTTCATCGAGAAGTGAACCACGCGAAAAACGCGCGCCGGCCATTGTAGCGCGGCGGGCGGCAGCATGCCGGCCGCGGCCCGACGCAAAAGATCAGATCCGGTCGAACCCCGGCAGCGCGGTCTGTCTCGGCGTTTCCTCGCCTGTCGGCGCCGGCGCGCCCGGCGACGTTGCAGCCGCGCCGGTTCCCGGTGCAGGCGCCGGCGGAGACTCGGATGGCGGTTTGCCCGCCTCGTTCAACTCGGTCTCGACCGAGCGCACGCCCGAGTCGACCTCCTGCGCGGCCTTGTGGATCGAGGACTCGAACTCGCTCGCGGCAGACTGCACTTCGCTCCTGAGCTTGCGCAACTCGTCGAGCTCCATTTCGCGATTGATGTCTGCTTTGACTTCGTTCACGTATCGCTGCAGGCGGCCGAACATGTGGCCGAGCGTGCGCGCCACTTTGGGCAAGCGCTCGGGTCCGATCACGATCAATGCGACGACCGCGATGACGACGATTTCGCTGAACGCGATATCAAACATCGAAACCCTCGCGTGCGGCGCGCGGGCGAGTGCGTCGCGCTCGCGGCGCGAGACTGGACCGGCCTACGACGTCTTCTCCTTCTTGACCTCGCCCTCGATCGTCTGACCGCCTATCTGCTGCGCCGGTGCGCTTCCCGGCGCTGGCTGCTCGGGCTCGGGAGCCTTCATCCCTTCCTTGAATCCCTTGACGGCGCCGCCCAGATCCTGGCCGATGTTGCGCAGCTTCTTGGTACCGAAAATCAGAACGACGACCAGAAGTACGATCATCCAGTGCCAGATGCTCAACGATCCCATGTTCCCTCC
>DATBBM010000092.1:0-7733 GCA_036270955.1 Casimicrobiaceae bacterium
GAACGTGATCGTCTTCGTCGTCCGATGAATGCCGCATTTCGAGAATGCTGATGGCGCTTCTGATGTTCTTATGCGTGTGCGCCGCGCCTCGGTGGATTAACTTTGCGCCACCGACGGATCAAGAGTCCGCCGCTCTCTGTATTTCTATGGTCTTGATTTATGCTGACTTTGACCAGCAAACACGCACGGAAAATTTATTACCCGAGAGGGAAAGAAATATTACCGAAGGATTGGGCCGACGCTCGTAGGCCCTTGTAAAGATTGGCTCCCCGACCAGGGCTCGAACCTGGGACCTGCGGATTAACAGTCCGTCGCTCTACCAGCTGAGCTATCGGGGAACAGCCCTCTATTATATCGAGCCGCTGCGGACCGGGTCAATTTAACGTAGCGAGCGTGATGCAGCGCCGGCGACACTCGGGGTGCCGAGCGATTCATTGCCGTCGCCGACTACAGCGGCGGGTCGCGCGGCGATCCCGGTCCGGGCGACAGATGCGGCGCAGCCAGACGCAGGTAGTGGAACATCGACCAGAGCGTCAACACCGCAGCGACCCACAGCGCGACCTTGCCCAGCAGCTTGGTGTCGATGCCGGGTATCACCGGTTGGTAGAGCAGCAATGCGATGATCGCCGTGATTTGTGCAACGGTTTTTACCTTGCCGATGAAAGCGACGGCGACGCTTTTCGACTTGCCTATCTGCGCCATCCACTCGCGCAGCGCCGACACGGCTATTTCGCGGCCGATGATGATGATCGCGAGCCAGGGTTCGGCGCGGTCGAGCCAGACCAGCATGATCAGCGCCGCCACGACCATCAGCTTGTCGGCGACCGGGTCGAGAAACGCGCCGAATGCCGACACCTGGCCCCACCGCCGCGCGAGGTAGCCGTCGGCCCAGTCGGTGATCGCCGCGACCGCGAACACGGTCATCGCCAGCCAGTTCTTGTGCGCCATCGACAGCATCGTATCGGGCAGGTAATAGACGCCGACGAACACAGGGATCAGGACGATCCGTAGCCAGGTCAGCGCGGTGGGGAGATTGAATAGCATGGCGGCGGCCGCGTGCTGTTGCGCGGTGAGCGCATTCTACTCCGCGGGCGCCGGCGCGAGACGCTTGCCCCGGGCGATGTCCGGCCCGGCGCGCTGCATCGTCAATGCAGCTCGGCGAATATGCGTTCCGCGAGCGCGCGGCTGATGCCGGCGACGCGCGCCAGGTCGTCGACGCCCGCCGCCTGAACGCCCTTCAGGCCACCGAAATGCGCGAGCAGCGCCTGTCGCTTGCGCGCGCCGATGCCGGCGATCCCCTCCAGGGTCGAGGTCGTTCGCGCCTTGCCGCGGCGCGCGCGGTGCCCCTGGATCGCGAACCGGTGCGCCTCGTCGCGAATCTGCTGCAGCAGGTGCAACCCCGGGTGATCGGCCGGTAGCTGCAGCGTCCTTTCGCCATGGGGAAAGACGATTTCCTCAAGGCCGGGCTTGCGTTCGGGTCCCTTGGCAATGCCGATCAGGTGCGTCCCGTGCAGTCCCTGCTCCGCCAGCACCTCGGCCGCAACGCCGACCTGGCCTTTGCCGCCGTCGATCACCAGGAGGTCGGGCGAAGGGTATTCGCCCGAGACGATGCGCGCGACCCGCCGCGTCAGCGCCTCGCGCATCGCGGCATAGTCGTCACCGCCGACCGGCGGCTTGACGTTGAAGCGCCGGTATTCGCCGGTCTGCATCGCCAATCGATCGAAGATGACGCAGCTCGCGACCGCGGCTTCACCCATCGTATGGCTGACGTCGAAGCATTCGATCCGGTGCACAGATTGCGGCAGACCCAGCGCCTCCTGCAAGGCGGCGAGCCGCTCGTCCTGCGTCGCTTTTTGCGCGAGCCTCTGCCGTATGGCGAGCTCGGCGTTCTGCACCGCCATCGTCACCCATACGCGACGCTCGCCGCCAGGGTTGGTGACGAGCTGAACCTTGTGCCCCGATTGCGCCGACAGGACGTCGGCCAGGACCGGGTCTTCGGCGCTTCCGGGCGCGACGATCGTCGGAGGGGTCGGCCGCTCCAGATAGTGCTGCACGAGGAACGCCGGAACGATCTCGTCGAGCGTCGCGCCTTCGGCGTGCTGCGGGAAAAAGGTCCGGTCGCCGACGTGCCTGCCGCCTCGTATCATCACCAGGTTGACCGCCGTCAGCCCACGCTCGACCGCGCTGGCGATGACGTCGACATCGCCAGCGGTGGGGCTCTCGACGAACTGCCGCGACTGCAGCTGTTGCAATCGCGTGATCTTGTCGCGCAGGCGCGCCGCACGCTCGAAGGCGAGTGAGGCCGCGGCGGCATCCATCTGCCGCTGCAGATCGGCTAGCACCTCGGTCGTCTTGCCCTGCAGGAAGAGCGTAGCGTTCTTGACATCCTCCAGGTAGTCGGCCTCGGAGATCAAACCGACGCAGGGTCCGGTGCAGCGCTGAATCTGATGCAGCATGCACGGCCGCGAGCGGTTGGCGAACACGCTGTTCTCGCAGGTCCGGAGCTGGAACACCTTCTGCAGCACGCCCATGCCTTCGCGCACCGCGCCCGCGCTGGGAAAGGGTCCGAAATAACGATGCGGCTTGTCGAGCTTGCCGCGGTGGAAGCGCAGCTGCGGAAACGTCTCGCCGGTCAGGCAAATGAACGGATAGCTCTTGTCGTCGCGGAAAACGACGTTGTAGCGAGGCTGGTGCGCCTTGATCAGGTTGTTCTCGAGCAGCAGCGCTTCGCCTTCGGAGCGCGTGACCGTCACTTCGACGCGCGCCACCTGGGCGACCATCGCTTCGGTGCGCGGATGGTGCTCGCTTTTCTGGAAATAATTGGAGACGCGCTTTTTCAGGTTGCGCGCCTTGCCGACGTACAGCGTGTCGCCGGCCGCATCGACCATCCGGTAGACGCCGGCGCGGTTGGGCAGCGACTTGAGCAACTCGCGGGCGTCGAAGGCTTCGCTTTTCATGCGGTACGTGTCGTCGTCGGACATCGATCTAACTGAGTTGCGCGGCGTCGGCACCGTGAAAACGGGCGATCGATGCGAACACCTGCTCGAACATCGCCGCCGTCAGGCGCCGTGTGTTGGTGTTGTAGCGGCTGCAGTGATAGCAGTCGAAAAGACGCACCGTGCCGCCGTCGCCGACGGGCAGAGCATGCTCGGCGCCGTGCGCAAACGGATAAGCGCGCGATCCCAGACCCAGCGCCCGGAGCGTGGCATCGTGCGCGATTCGTCCCAGCGCAAGAATCGCGGCGCCGTCAGGCAACGTTCCGAGCTCCGCGGCCAGATAGCCGTTGCAGTTCCTGATCTCCTCGGGCATCGGCTTGTTGCCTGGCGGCAGGCATTTGACCGCGTTGGTGATCCGGGCGTCGATCAATTTCAGACCGTCGTCCGCGCTCAGCGACTGAGCCCGGCTCGCGTAGCCGAACTTGTGCAAGGTCGCGTACAGCATGATGCCCGCGTAGTCGCCGGTGAACGGCCTGCCGCTTGCGTTGGCGCCATGCATTCCCGGAGCAAGCCCGACGATCACCAGGCGCGCGCTCATGTCGCCGAACGGCGGCACCGGCCGGCAGAAATAACCAGGATTCTCGGCGAGCACCTGGTCCAGAAACTGCGCGAGCCTCGGACAGCGTCGACAGTCGACGTCGTACGCGGCGGCCGGGACCGCGGCATGATCGGGTTCGCGGCGTTGCAATCGACTCATGTAGAATGGCGCGTTGCCCCGCCGCGACATGACTTGCGAAATTGCCGGAGCGTGCGCCGGAATGAACGGCGGCGGGTTGTCGGAATTTTAGCACGCCGCGCGTCCTACCTGCTCCGATGCTCCCTCCCGAATCACGGCTCGAAGTGCGTACGCGGCTGCCTGCGAAGCAAAACGCGAAGCCGCCGCTGCTGTTCGTGCACGGCGGCTATTGCGACGCATGGTGCTGGGAGCCTTATTTCCTGCCCTACTTCGCCGCGCAGGGATACGCGGCGCATGCGCTGAGCCTGCGCGGACACGGCGCCAGCGGTGGCCGCGAGGCACTGTTCGTCACCGGTCTCGACGACTACGTCGCCGATGTCGAGCAAGTCGCCGGCAGCCTGCCCTCGCCGCCCGTGCTGATCGGGCATTCGATGGGCGCCGCGATCATCGAGCGCATGCTGACGACGCGCCCGATTCGCGCCGCGGCACTGTTGGCGCCGATCCCTCCTGCGGGACTTGGGCCGGTGGCGCACCGCCTGCTCGCCTGGCAGCCCGAATACCTGGTCAACATGCAGCGGCTCGATGCGCCGCACTTGAGCGGCGACGTTTTGGCGGCGCTTCGCCCGATGTACTTCAGCGCCAGCGTTCCGCCGAAGATCCTGGCCGAGGCCGTCACCCATCTGACGCCCGAATCGCCGCGCGCACTGATGGACCTGACGCTGCGGCTGCATGGCGGCGCGCCGGTCGCGCCGGCGCGGCTGTTTGTGCTCGGCGCCAAGGACGACAGAATTTCGACGCCGGCCGATGTCAAGGCGACGGCATCACTGTATGGCGTTCCCTCGATGGTTTTGCCGGGACTCGCGCATATGCTGATGCTGGAACGCGACTGGGAAACCGCGGCGCGACCGCTGCTCGCCTGGCTCAAGACCTCAGGCTGACTTTCGCCATACGATCGTTTGTCGCGGCGCCGACGCGGTAAGTCGAATGCTAGCGATGCGTCGCGGCAAATTCAGCGAATTCGTCGGGAGCCATCGCTTCGCTGAACAGGAAGCCCTGGAAACAGTGGCAGTCACGCGCCTCCAGGAAAGCGAGCTGGCCGCTGGCGCCGACACCTTCGGCGACGACCCGCAGATTAAGGCCGCGCGCCAGTGCGATGATCGCCTCGGTTATCGCCGCATCGCCCGGGTCCGTTTCAAGATCGGCGATGAACGAGATGTCGATCTTGAGCGTGTCGATCGGAAAGTGCTTCAGGTGCGACAGGCTGGAGTAGCCGGTGCCGAAGTCGTCGATCGCCACCGAGAAGCCCTCGTCGCGCAGTCGCTGCAGAACCTTGCGGATGGCGTCGAGATCGTGCAGCAGGCTTGACTCGGTGACCTCGAGCTCTATCCACGACGGTTCGCAACCCGCATTGCGCACGATCTCGAGAATGCGCTGTGCCAGGTCGTCGCGATAGAACTGGCGGCCGGAGAGATTGATCGACACCGTCAGCTCGAGGCCCGCCTTGCGCCAGGCCGCGCACTGCTCCGCCGCCGTCTTCAGCACCCAGTCGCCGAGGATGTGGATCAGTCCCGATTCCTCCGCCAACGGAATAAAGACCTGCGGCGCGATTTCGCCGTGCTCCTCGTCGTACCACCGCAGCAGCGCCTCGGCGCCAACGATCGTCCTGTCCGCGATGCGCACGATCGGCTGGTAGTGCAGCTTGAGCGCGCAATCCTTGACCGCGGCGCGCAACGAGCTTTCCAGCGTGTGCTGCTTCAGCCGTCGCGCCGCCAGATCGGCATCGAAAAACTGATAGGTATTGCGTCCCAGCTCCTTCGAGCGGTACATCGCGACGTCGGCGTGCTTGAGCAGGCCCTCGGGGTCGTCGCTGTCGTCGGGGTAGATCGAGATCCCGATCGACGAGGTTACATAGATATCGTGCTCCTCGATCTGGAACGGCTGCGCGATCGCGTCCTGCAGCTTCTGCGCGACGCGGTTCAGCACCGCGGCATCGTCGAAGTCCTCGACGATGACCATGAATTCGTCCCCGCCGAGCCGCGCCAGCAGGTCGGTTTCGCGCAGCGCGCCGGACAGCGACTTGGTCACCTGCTTCAGCAGCTCGTCGCCGATCCGGTGTCCCAGCGTGTCGTTGACGTTCTTGAACCGGTCGAGATCGATGTAGAGCACGCCGACGTGGCGGCCGTTGCGCTTGGCCTGAGCGATCGCCTGCGCCAGCCGCTCCTGCAGCAGCAGGCGGTTCGGCAGCCCGGTCAGCGCGTCGCGCGTGGCCAGATACTGCAGCCGCTCCTCCGCCTGGATGCGGGACGAGACGTCCTGCACGAACGACAGGATCGACACGATCCGTCCCTGCTCGTCGAGCAGGCACGAGTGGTACCACTCGCACCAGATCGTCTCGCCGTCCTTGCGGTAGTTCCGGTTAAGGCCCGTCGCGCGCGGCTGCTCGCCGGCCATCAGCTTTTCGATCAGCTCGGTCACCCCCGCGCGATCGGCCTCGTGTGTCAGCTGGCTGCCGGTGATCGGCATGCCCAGCACTTCCTCGGCCCGCCATCCGAATATGTTCTCGGCCTGCGGCGACCAGCGCACCAGGCGAAAATCCCGGTCCCATTCGAGCACCGCCAGCGGTGTGTTGTTGATGTGCGACGAGAGCATCCAGTTGGCGCGGCGCAGCGCTTCCTCGTTGCGCTTCTGATCGTGAATGTCGGTGTGCACCGCATAGATGCCGATTACGTTGCCTTCACCGTCGCGGTTGGGCGCGTAGTGAATCGACTCCCACCGCTGCTCGCCGTTCGGCTGCACCAGCATCTGCTCGGTCGAGATCGTCTCGCCGGAGAACACGCGGTTCATCAACGGCTGCAGCTGCCGCGCGCGGGCGTCGCCGACGACTTCGCCGATCTTCCGGCCGGTCAGGTCCTTGCGACTCTCCGACAGCCACTCCTCGTTGTGCCGGTTGAGGAAGCGGAAGCGCGATTCGCGGTCGATGTAGGCGACGCGGGCGGGAACATTGTCCATGATCAGCCGGAGCTCGCCCTCGCTGGCGCGCAGGGCTTCCTGCGCCTGCTTGAGGCCATGGATGTCGTTCATCAGCACGAACGCGCCGTTGACCTCGCCTCCCTGCGCGGTGTCGGGCACGACGCGGATCGTCATCCACCGCCGGACCGCATCCGCGCCCGGCACCAGCCGCTCGAACGACGTCGACTCTCCCTGCAGCGCGCGCGAGAGCAGGGCCTGCGCGCTTGCGTAGATGCCGTGGCCGACGACGTCGCGCAGGCGTAGCTCGGCCACCTGCTGCGCGGTCAGGCCGAAATACTGAAGGAACGGCCGGTTGACATACTGGCAGCGCTCGTCGCGATCGATATACGCGACCGGCGCCGGCACGCCGTCCATGATCGCGCGCAGCTGCGATTCGCGCGAAGCCAGCGCGTCCTGCGTCTGCTTCAGGTCGGTGATGTCGTGGCCGACGATGTAGTAGCCCTTGATCGTCGCGTCGAAGCGCATGTCCGGGACGATCTTGTTGCGCAGCCACCGCTGTCGGCCGTTGACGTCGACGGTCTCGCGCTCGTAGGTGACGCTCTCGCCCCGCGCGGCGCGATCGATGAACGGCTGCTGGAACTCGAACGCTTCGGGCCCCAGCACGTCGGCGACGCTCTTGCCGATGATCTCGTCGCGGCTGATGCCGACCAGCGTCACGAACGCGTCATTGACGAATGTGTAGTGGCGGTCGAGATCGACGTAGACGACCGGCTCCGGAATGTTGTCGGTGAACAAGCGCAGCTGCTCTTCGCGGGCCGCCAGCGCCTGCTCGGTGAGCTTCAGGTCGTGGATGTCGTATTCGGTGCAATACAGCCCGCGCACGCTGCCTGCCGCATCGAGGTCGGGCGCGATGCGGCCATGCATCCAGCGGCGCTTGCCGTCGGCGCTGGACCCCACCCGCTCGTACTCGACGTTCTCGCCGTCGAGCGCGCGCTTGATGATCGGGCGCAGGAACGCGTTGACGTCGTGCGGCATCACGTCGTACGGCGTCTTGCCGTAGATCTGGTCCTGCGGCCGCGACACCCAGGTGG
>DATBBM010000093.1:0-1926 GCA_036270955.1 Casimicrobiaceae bacterium
GGCCGAGGCGGCCTGGCGGCAAGCGCTGGAGCGCGATCCGGACGAGCCCGAAGCCTTGTTCCATCTGGGCAATCTGGAGCGCGAGCGCGGCCATCACGACCTCGCCGTCGGCCATTACCGGCGCGCGCTGGTGCGCGCTCCCGGCCATGCCGGCGTGCTCAACAACCTAGGTCTTAGCTATGAAGCGCAGGGCGATACCGGTCAAGCCGAGGCCTGCTATCGCCAGGTGCTCGCCGCCACGCCCGATCATCCCGACGCATTGGCCAACCTGGCCAATATCCAGTTCGGACGCGAAGACTTCACCGCCGCCGCCGCTAGCTACCAGCGCGCGTTTGTCATCCGCCGCGATGCGCCGGCCGGCGTCTGGGTGCGTCGCGCTTTGGCGCAGCGCCGAAGCGGCGACTTGGCCGGCGCCGAGGACAGCCTGCGCGAAGCGGCGCGAATCGCGCCCGACGATACCGACGTGCAGGTCAATCTCGCCTCGGCCTGCGCCGAGAGGCATCGCTGGGCGGCGTCCGAGGCGCCGCTGCGGCGCGCCCTGACGCTCGACCCGGTCAACCCCTACGCGTTGTCGATGTTCGCACACGCGCGCCAGCACCGCTGCGAGTGGTCAGGTCTGGACGAGCTTTTTGGCTCGATCAATCGGCAGCTCGAGAATGGCAACACAACGCATCGCCATCCGGCCAATCCATTTCCGGTGCTGGCGATGCCCACGTCGCCGCGTGCGCAACTGCATGCGGCAGAGCGCTGGGCGCGCGGCTTCGCGCCATCGCCGCCGCTGCCGCGGCCTGCGGTGACAAGGGGCGACGGCGAGCGGCTGCGCATCGGTTTCGTCTCCTCCGACCTGCGCGAGCATCCGATGGCGCATCTTCAGGTCGAGCACTGGGAGCGAATCGATCGCGGCCGGTTCGAGACTTACGCCTACAGCCTGCTGCCGCGCGACAGCAGCGCGATCGGACAGCGCGTCGCGGCGGCCTTCGATCGCTATGCCGACGTCAGCGGCGACACGCTGACTTCGATCGCGCAACGCATACGGAATGACCGCATCGCCATCCTGTTCGACCTCAACGGCTACACGACGCATTCGCGTGAGCACCTGTTCGCGCAGCGCCCGGCGCCGATACAGATCAATTCGATCGGCTTTCCCGGGACGCTGGGCGCCGACTGGTACGACTACATCCTGGTCGATCGCTTCGCCGTACCGGAGGCGATGCAGCCGTTCCATGCCGAGCGGCTCTGGCCGATGCCGCATAGCTTTTATCCGAGCGACACCACGCGCGAGCCGCGTGGGACGGCGCCGTCGCGCGCTGAATGCGGCCTCCCCGAGCGGGGCTTCGTGTTCTGCTGCTTCAACAAGGCGTACAAGATCCTGCCCGACGTCTTCGCGATCTGGATGCGATTGCTGGATGCCGTTCCCGAAAGCGTGCTCTGGCTTCTCGAAAGCGGCCCTGACACCGCGCAGAATCTGCTGCAGCGAGCGCGGCGCGCCGGCATCGATCCGCTCAGGCTGGTATTCGCTCCTCACGTGCCGGTAGAGGAACACCTGGCGCGCCATGCGGCGGCCGATCTTTTTGTCGACACGTTTCCGTATGGCGCGCATACGACGAGCAACGATGCTCTGCTGGCCGGACTCCCTGTCGTGACCTGCGCCGGGCAAACGCTGGTCAGCCGCATTGCTGGCAGCCAGTTGCATGCGATCGGGCTGCCGGAGCTGGTGACGGAAAGCCTCGCCGAGTACGAAGCGCTTGCGCTGCGCCTGGCCCGCGAGCCGGCAAGCTTAACCGGCTTGCGCACCAAGCTCGCTGCCAACCGCCTTAGCCATCCGCTGTTCGACATGGCCCGCTATACGCAAGACTTCGAAGCCCTGCTCTTGCGCACCTGGGATGAGCGCCATCGCCTCTGAGCCGCCGCGCAATGCGCCCTGTC
>DATBBM010000094.1:0-15851 GCA_036270955.1 Casimicrobiaceae bacterium
TAGAATCCGCGCCCCGGGCAAGCGCCTCGCTCGCCTTCGGGCGCATGGAGCTCGCATGATCCTCGTCACCGGCGGCGCCGGATTTATCGGCGCCAATTTCGTGCTCGACTGGCGCGCGGAAGGCAAGGAGCCCGTCGTCAACGTCGACAAGCTGACCTACGCCGGCAATCTTGGCAGCCTGGCCGCGCTCAAGGACGATTCCGGGCACCATTTCGTCCGCGCCGACATTGGCGATCGCGCAACGATCGACGCGTTGCTGGCCGCGCATCGACCGCGCGCAATCGTCAATTTCGCAGCGGAGAGCCATGTCGACCGTTCGATCCATGGTCCCGCCGCCTTTATAGATACCAACATCGTCGGCACGTTCGCGCTTCTCGAGGCGGCGCGCGCCTACTGGTCGTCGCTGCCGGAGCCGGAGCGCTCGGGCTTTCGCTTTCTGCACGTTTCGACCGACGAGGTTTACGGCTCGCTCGCGCCAGGCGCCGACGGATTCTGCGAGACGACGCCGTATGCGCCCAACAGTCCTTATTCGGCGTCGAAAGCCGCCTCCGATCATCTGGTGCGCGCCTACCATCACACCTATGGCCTGCCGACGCTTACGACCAACTGCTCGAACAACTACGGGCCGCTGCAGTTTCCCGAAAAGCTTATTCCGCTGATGATCGTCAACGCGATCGCAGGCAAGCCGCTACCGGTCTACGGTGATGGCAAGAACGTCCGCGACTGGCTGTATGTCGGCGATCATTGCGCGGCGATACGCACGGTGCTTGCACGTGGGGCGCCGGGTGAAACGTACAACATCGGCGGCAATGCCGAAAAGACCAACATCGAAGTCGTGCACACGCTTTGCCGGATACTCGCCGAACTGCGGCCCGGGCGCGACTACGCGGCGCAGATCAGCTTCGTCCGCGATCGCCCCGGCCACGATCGCCGCTACGCGATCGATTCGTCGAAAATCCGAAGCGAGCTCGGATGGACGCCGCGGGAGACGTTCGACTCGGGACTCGCCCGCACCGTCCGCTGGTACCTCGATCACGCGGCATGGCTGCAAGCGGTGAGCAGTGGCGAATACCACAAGTGGATCTCGCTCAACTACACCGGTGAGCCCGCATGACGGTGCGCAAGGGCATCATCCTGGCGGGCGGCTCGGGAAGCCGCCTATATCCGGCGACGCAGGTGCTGTCCAAGCAGCTGCTGCCGGTGTACGACAAGCCGATGATCTATTACCCGCTGTCGACGCTGATGCTCGCCGGCATTCGCAACATTCTGCTGATCTCGACGCCGGAGGACACGCCGCGTTTCGCGCAGCTGCTCGGCGACGGACAGCGCTGGGGAATCGACCTGCGGTACGCGGTTCAGCAGACGCCGAACGGGCTGGCGCAGGCGTTCGTCATCGGCCGCGACTTCGTCGGCGGCGCGACCTCGGCACTCGTGCTGGGCGACAACATCTTCTACGGTCACGATCTGCAGCCAATGCTCGCGCGCGCCAACACGCGCACGGCCGGCGCGACAGTGTTCGCCTATCCGGTGGCCGATCCCGAGCGCTACGGCGTCGCAGAATTCGACGCCGAGGGTCGCGTGCTTAGCCTCGCCGAAAAGCCGCAGCGGCCGAAGTCGCGCTATGCGGTCACCGGCCTATATTTCTACGACAACCGAGTGCTCGACATCGCGGCGGATCTCAAACCCTCGGCACGCGGCGAGTTCGAGATTACCGATGTCAACCAGGCCTATCTTCGCCTGGGCGAGCTCGCAGTTGAAGTCATGGGACGCGGCATGGCCTGGCTCGATACGGGGACGCATGAATCGCTGCTCGAGGCGGCGCAGTACATTGCGACCATCGAGCGCCGGCAGGGACTCAAGATCGCCTGTCCGGAGGAGATCGCCTATCGCCAGGGCTACATCGACGCTCCGGCGCTGGAGAAGCTCGGACAGGCGATGTCCAAGAACGGCTACGGACAATATCTGCTCAGTCTGCTGCACGGGCCGGCGATTCGATGAGGTCCCGGAATTGAAAGTCACGCCGACCGAGCTTCCGGAAGTGCTGCTGCTCGAGCCGAAAGTGTACGGCGACGAGCGCGGGTTCTTCTTCGAAAGCTACAATCGCCGCGCGCTCGCCGAGGCAGGGCTAGACGCCGAGTTCGTGCAGGACAATCATTCGCGCTCCGCGCGCGGCGTGCTGCGCGGCCTGCACTATCAGATCGAGCACGCTCAAGGCAAGCTGGTGCGGGTGACCGAGGGCGAAGTCTTCGACGTCGCAGTCGATCTTCGCCGCAGCTCGCCGCGGTTCGGCCGCTGGTCGTCGGCGCTGCTGTCGGCGGAGAACCGCCGCATGCTGTGGATTCCGCCAGGCTTCGCGCACGGCTTCCTGGTCGTCTCCGATGCCGCGGAATTCCTCTATAAGACGACCGACTACTGGTATCCGCAGCACGAGCGCAGTCTGCTGTGGAGCGACCCGGCGCTCGGCATACGGTGGCCGCTGTCGGGCGCGCCGCTGGTCGCTGCGAAGGACGCAGCCGGACGCACGCTGGCGCAGGCCGACGCTTATCCGTGAAGCGTCCGGTGATTCTGCTGACCGGAGCCGCGGGGCAACTCGGCTTCGAGCTGGGTCGACTGCTGACCGCGCACGGCGAGGTGAAGGCGCTCGACCGCGCCGCGCTGGACCTGGCAGACGCCGACGCCGTCGCGACGGTGGTGCGCCGGATCAGGCCGCAGGTCATCGTCAACGCGGCGGGCTATACCGCTGTCGACCGCGCCGAAAGCGAGCCCGCGCTGGCCGACGCGATCAACGCCCACGCGCCGGCCGTGCTGGCCGAGGAAGCGAAGCGCCTGGATGCGTTGCTGATCCATTATTCGACTGATTATGTGTTCGACGGCAGTTCCGGAACGCCTTACCGGGAGGAAGACCGACCCAACCCGCTGAATGTCTATGGCAGCAGCAAGCTCGCCGGCGAGCGCGCGATAACGGCTGCCGGAGCCGCGCATCTGATCCTGCGCACCAGCTGGATCTACGGATGGCACGGCCAGAATTTTCTGCTGACGATGCGCCGGCTCGCCGCCACGCGGGATGAATTGCGCGTCGTCGCCGACCAGTTCGGCGTGCCCAACTGGAGCCGCACGCTGGCCGAAGCGACAGCCAGCCTGATAAGCCGCGGCGCGGCGGCGCTGGCGAAAAAGAGCGGCATCTATCACTTGAGCGGGCGCGGACGCGCGAGCTGGTTCGATTTTGCGCGTGCGATTTTCGACGGCGCCGATCGTCCGCGCGTCGTGCCGATCACGACTGCGGAATATCCGACGCCGGCGCGCCGACCCGCATCGGCGGTGCTCGCGACCGATAAGCTAGAAGAGGCCTTCGGCATTGTGCTGCCGGATTGGCGCGAAACGCTGGCCGCGTGCAAGGCGGTCGCGATCTAGCTTGCCCACGTCTGCGCATCGCCGGCGCGACCGGCGGCTCGCGCCGACATCAAAGATCAGAATCGGTACGAATGCGCGACCGGCGAGGCGCGCGTCAGCGTCGCACCGGCACCAGCCGTGACGATCGCATTCATGCCGAAGGCGACGCCATCCAATACCGCATTGTGGCGGTAACCGGCCAGCGTGCGCAGCGGTTCGAGGCCCCGCTCCAGCGTTCGCTGATCGATCGTCGTCACCTGGCAGCGCGTGCACGGCTTGACCATTTTCAGCGTCACGTCGCCGCTGACGATCTGGTCGATGTAATCCTCGTCGTAGGCGTCGACGCCGGACAGCAGCAGATTCGGCCGAAAACGATCGACCGGCAGCGGCGTAGCGAGCCGCGCGTTCAAATCTTCCAGCGACGCTTCCGACACCACCAGCAGCGGATAGCCATCGGCGAACGCGGTGTGCGCGCCGGAATCGCCGGCGTATTCGGGATTGCAGAACCGTCTGGCGGCGCGATCGAAACGAACCAGCCGGTAGGCACCGGCCAGGCGCGCCGAGAGCCAGGCGGCCGCGGCAGGCCCCTGATCGATTCCCGGCACGGTGTCGCGCCACACGGTCACTGCGCTTGCGACGCCGGTTTGATCGAGTGGCACTTCAAGCGGCTCGGCCCCTGGCACATTCAATGTGAGCGACATGGCCGTGATCGCGGTCGCAATCGAAGCCAGCCGCGGCTCGGTGCGTTGCGAGACGAATCGTCCCGAACTATCGACGACCATCCATTCACGGTCGTGCTCGAGCCCGCGCTCGGTGACCCGCGCCGATGACAGCGCGATGCCGCGACAGCCCTTGACCGGGTAGACGAACAGCGCAGCGATCGAGGCGGTCATGTCAAAGCCGATAAAAAAGGCGGCGCAATCGCCGCCTTTGCCGAGCCGGCGGTTGCACGCTCAGTGCAGGCCGGCAGCGTACTGGGCCGCCGCCGCGATCGCCTGCTCGTTCATCCTGCCGGCGATCTGCGCCATGATCCTTCCATTGACGTCCTTGCCTTCCTTGTCCATACCGCGCTCGCCCGCCTTGAACGCGTGCAGCTGCGCCAGCGTGTAGTCGGCATACTGGCCGCCGAGGCGCGGATAGCGAGAAGGAATGCCGGCGCCGTCCGGCGCGTGGCATGCGGCGCACGCAGGCACGCCGCCGGCGGCGTCGCCGCCGCGAAACAGCTTTTGACCCGCAGCGGCGAGATCGGCGTCCTTTGCCGCCTGGCCCTTCGGCTTTTGCTGCGCGAAATACGCGCCCAGCGATCGCATATCTTCACTTGTCAACGTCGCGGACATTCCGGCCATCACCGGATTGTTGCGGATCCCCGTTTTGAAATGGGCGAGTTGCAGGGCGATGTAGTCGGCCTGCTGTCCGGCGAGGTTGGGGTTCGCCGCGCTCGGGCTGTTACCATCGGCGCCATGGCAGGCCGAGCAAACCTGGTTGACGATCTGCTGCGCTTTGGCGAGATCCGGCTTGCCGGCGGCATCCTCGGCCCGCGCAGGCGCGCCAAGCGCAAGCGCGGCGGCGACCGCCGTCAGCAACAACGCGCGTTTCATTGTTTGACGCTCCCTCGATTCGGCGGCCCGGCGGTCCAGTCCGCGCATCGGGCGTCGCTTGCGCACGCATGCGACACAAGCCGACCGCGTATTGTACCGAATCCGTCGCGGCCGGCCCACGCGTCGCCGCCGGGCCGAGCGCGGTGAAGCATCCATTCCACGGTGCGGAGTTCCTGACGACGGCGGCGGATTGGCATCAGCTGCCTGTCGACGGCGCACCCGAGGTGGCGTTCGCCGGGCGATCGAACGCCGGAAAGTCCTCGGCGATCAACGCGCTGGCGCAGCGCACGCGGCTGGCATTCGTCAGCAAAACACCGGGGCGCACGCAGAACATCAACTTCTTTCGTCTGCGCTCGGGAGCCCTGCTCGCCGATCTCCCCGGCTACGGCTATGCCGAGGTGCCCGCCGCGATTCGCCGACACTGGCAGCATTTTATCGCGCGCTATCTCGCCGAGCGCGTGCCGCTCACCGGCCTGGTATTGGTGATGGACGCGCGGCGGCCGATGACCGACCTCGACCGGCAAATGCTCGACTGGTTCCTTCCCTCGTTACGCCCAACCCATATTCTCCTGACCAAGGCCGACAAGTTCACCGTCGCCGAACAGAGACGCATTCTCGCCGGCGTGCAGCGCGAATTGGCGCAGGACTACGCGGCGTATGCGGATCGGATCAGCGTGCAGCTGTTTTCGGCAACGCGAAAGCTCGGTCTTTCCGATGCGGAGCATGCCGTTGGGAGCTGGCTGGCGCCGTTTGCAGCGGAGGCCGCGATTCCTGAGGCACAAAAAGAAAGGCCCCGACATCAAGGGGAGTGAGACGGGGCCCGAAGAACGCCCTTCGGTTGGTAGGGTTACGCAACCGAAGGGCACCCGCTCAGGGAGGAAAGCGGGAGACGATGCTATCGTCTGCCGATATGACCGGCCGCCCGACAAAAGAGTTCCACATCCTGCGGGACGATTGTCGATCGTGTGCGGACGGGCAAAACTGATTTGTTGCCCGCGACGATGCGCGCGAGCTACGATGCGCTCGCAGCGACTTCGCGCAACCAGGGCTGACTGCTCGCTATGTCGATGAACTTTACCGGAAAATTTCCAGAGCGCCGGCCGCGCAGAATGCGCCGCGACGAGTTCTCGCGCCGGCTGATGCGCGAGCACCGACTATCCAGCGACGACCTGATCTATCCGGCGTTCGTCCTCGAAGGCAGCCGGCGCGAGGAGCCCGTGCTTTCGCTGCCGGGCATCTCGCGCAAGAGCATCGACTTGCTGCTGGGCGACGCCGAGCGCTGCGTTGCGCTCGGTGTGCCGGCGATCGCACTGTTCCCGGTGATTCCCGCTGCACAGAAGTCGCTCGATGCCGCCGCCGCGTGGGACCCGAGCGGGCTGTTGCCGCAAACCGTGCGCGCGCTGAAGGAGCGGTTTCCGGCGTTGGGCGTGATCACCGACGTCGCGCTCGACCCTTATACGAGTCATGGGCAGGATGGCTTGCTCGACGACTCCGGCTATGTCGCCAACGACGAGACGGTGGCCGCGCTGACGCGGCAGGCGTTGTGCCATGCCGAGGCCGGCGCCGACGTCGTCGCCCCGTCTGCCATGATGGATGGCCGAGTCGGCGCGCTGCGCGCCGCCCTCGATCGCGCCGGACACGATAGGACGCGGATCCTCGCGTATTCGGCCAAGTACGCGTCGGGATTCTATGGGCCGTTTCGCGATGCAGTCGGGTCGGCGTCCGCCTTAAGCGGCGGGAACAAGTACACCTATCAGATGGATCCCGCCAACGGCGACGAAGCGCTGTGGGAAGTTTATCTGGACCTGAAGGAGGGGGCCGACATGGTGATGGTCAAGCCGGGCCTTCCTTATCTCGACATCGTGCGACGGGTGAAGGATGCGTTCGGCGTGCCGACCGCCGTCTACCAGGTCAGCGGAGAGTACGCGATGCTGAAGGCGGCCGCCGCCAATGGCTGGCTCGATGAGCGCACGTGTGCGATGGAGGCGCTGATCGCGTTCAAGCGCGCCGGTGCCGACGCGATCCTGACTTACTACGCGCTGGTTGCCGCGGCGTGGCTCAAGGAGTAATCAGGACGAATCCGCTGCGCTTGCGGCGTCCGCCAGCAGCGACTTCAAATCGGCCAGCGACAGCCGTTCCTCGTCGTTGCGACGCGAACGATTGCGGCGCTGTTGGGGCGAAACGATGTCGAGGCGCACCGCGACCGCGCCGCGCCCGGCGTTAAGACGCGCACCCGGCACCGTCCCGCTCGCCGGCGCTGCGGCGGTGTACTCGATGCCGGCGTTGATCAAGCCGAGCTCCACGGCCTTCGGATCCTCGGCCTCGAGCTCGAGCCTCACATCGCTGTGCGCGGTCGCCCAGCCCGCAGCGACGCCGCCGACCAGCAGCGGGCGCCACGGCGACAGACGCTCCATCCATTCAAGCGCAATCATGCGCTGGGCCCGCAATGAAGCCGCCTGAGCCTGCGGGCGGAAAAGGCTGTTGTAATCGCGCAACGCCTGCTCGATCTCTTCATTGGCCGGCAACGCTTCGCGATCGCTCAGGCCGAGCTCGCGGCATGCCTTGCGCTTCGCCGCCGCCCAGTCGGACAGCCCGTGCTCGGCGATCAGCCGCGCGGCCGCCTGTGCGATCCGCACCCGATTGCGGGAGGCCTGCGACGATGCGATATGAGGTGCCACCGGTCAGAAAAGCTGGTTGCGCACCTCGGGCGGCGCGCGGCCGCCGTCGGTAGCCAGCGCATCGTCGCGCTTGCGCGGCATGAACTCCGAGAAAAAGTACTCGGAAATCCCGCTGCGGTCGTCGCTTTCGCGCAGGCCCGAATCCGCATTGACGCGGGCGGTGACGACGCCTTCCGGCTGCTTGAGCGGCGTTTCAGGCACGCCCTTGAGCACCTTCGCCATGAACGCCATCCAGATCGGCAATGCCGCGACTGCGCCGGTCTCGTTGCTACCGAGCGTACGCGGCTGATCGAACCCTATCCAGGCGACGGCGACCATCGACGCGTTGAAGCCGCAGAACCACGCGTCGACGCTGTCGTTGGTCGTTCCGGTCTTGCCGGCGAGATCTTTGCGGCCGAGCTGGTTGGCGCGCGCGCCGGTCCCGGCGCGGATGACGTCGCGCAGCATCGTCGTCATGATAAAGGCGTTGCGCGGATCGATCGCCGGCTCGGCGTTGACGGCCGCCACGGCCGGCGTCGCCTTCGACAGCACGTTGCCGCGGCTGTCGACGACCCTGTCGATCAGATAGGGAGTCACTCGATAGCCGCCGTTTGCGAATACCGCATACGCTGCCACCATCTGCAGCGGCGTCGCGGCACCGGCGCCCAGCGCCATCGTCAGATACGCAGGATGCAACTTCGGATCGAAGCCGAAGCGCACGATGTAGTCCTGCGCGTACTGCGGGCCGATTGCCTGCATTACCCGTACCGTCACCAGATTCTTCGATTTCATCAGTGCAGTGCGCAACCGCATCGGCCCATCGAAAGTGCCGTCGTAATTCTTGGGCTCCCAGGGTTCGCCCCCGGTCTGCGCCGCGTCGAAGTAGAGCGGTGCATCGTTGACGACGGTCGCCGGGCTGAAGCCTTTTTCCAGCGCGGCCGAGTAGATGAAGGGCTTGAAGCTGGACCCCGGCTGCCGGTATGCCTGGGTCACGTGATTGAACTTGTTGCGGTCGAAGTCGAACCCGCCGACCAGCGACAGGATCGCCCCGTCGCTGGGCCGGACCGAGACCAGGGCCGACTCGACCTGCGGCATCTGGGCGATCTGCCAGTTGCCCTTGTCGTCGGTACTGATGCGAATCAGCGCGCCCCGCCGGATCCGGCTGGCGGCCGGAGCTTTATCGGAAAGTGCGCGCGCGACGAACTTGAGGCCTTCGCCGCTGATGGTCAGGATGTCGCCATCGCTGCGCACGACCTTGACCGAGGCGGGCGAGGCCTCCAGGACGATCGCCGCCTCGAGGTTGTCGGCGTCGCTGACATCCTGGAAGGCCGTATCGAGGGCATCTTCGAGTTCGGAGGGGTCCGTGGGAAGGCTGAGGTAAGCCTCGGGACCACGGTAGCCATGCCGCCGGTCGTACTCGATGACGCCGCGCCGGACTGCGGCATAAGCCGCGGCCTGGTCGTCCTTGCGCAGCGTCGTATAGACGGTCAGGCCCCGGGTGTAGGCCTCCTCGCCGTAGCTGTCGATGACGATCTGGCGGGCCATTTCGGCGGCGAACTGGCCATGAGTGTCGTATTCCTGCAACGTCTGGTGGACGGCCAACGGGGTGTTCTGGGCGACGACGAACTGGTCGTCGCTGATGTAGTGGAGCTCGTGCATGCGCCGCAGGACGTATAGCTGGCGGCCGCGGGCCCGCTTGGGGTTGGCGACGGGGTTGTAGGCCGATGGTGCCTTGGGGAGGCCGGCCAGCATCGCCGCCTCGGCGATGCTGAGCTCCTGCAGCGGCTTGCCGAAGTAGATCTGGGCCGCCGCCGCGAAACCGTACGCCCGCTGGCCCAGGAAGATCTGATTGATGTAGAGCTCGAGTATTTCGTCCTTGGAAAGGTTGGACTCGATCTTGTACGCAAGCATGACCTCGCGTAGCTTGCGAGTGAGCGTTCGCTCACGTGTCAGGAAGAAATTCCGGGCCACCTGCATGGTGATCGTGCCCGCGCCTTGCGGCGCGCCACCGCTGACGTTGGCCAGCGCCGCTCTAAGCACCGACAGATAGTCGACCCCCCCGTGCTGGTAGAAGCGCTCGTCCTCGGCGGCCAGGATCGCCCGGCGCATGACATCCGGGACTTCCTTGATTTTGACGATAGCCCGTCGCTCCTCGCCGAACTCAGCTAGGACAGCCCCTTCCGTCGATACTATTTTGAGGGGTATCTTGGGCTGGTAGTCCGTCAGCGTGTCCAGGGAGGGTAAAGTGGGATAAAGCAGTGCAAAGACAAAGGCTACCAGCAGGGCCCCCACGAGCCCCAGGCCCGCCAATACGGCGGCAAGATAGACCAGCCAGCGCTTTAGCATGGGTGAATTAAAGTTACCGGGGGGCCGGTCGGGAAGCCGCGATTATATGCAGGGTTAGGAGCCAAGATAAACTTGAAAAAACAGTTTTACATGGTTTATATTTGCTGCTAGTGTTTAATGTAATTTATATGAAGCGCGCCTAAAGTTCCCATGCTGAAGGAAAAACTTGATTCCGCGTTTGCATTTTTGCAAACGAAGGCGCCGCCGCTGATCGGTGTGGACATCAGCTCGTCGGCCATAAAACTGGTCGAACTCTCCGAAACCGGCAAGGGAGCCTATCGGCTTGAGCGCTACACGATCGAACCGCTCGTCAAGGACCTGGTCAGCGACGGCAATATCGTCAACCTCGACCAGGTCAGCGAGGCGCTCCGCCGTGCGCACAAGCGCCTCGGCAGCCGCAACAAGCATATCGCAATGGCCCTCCCGACGGCGATGGTCATCACCAAGAAGATCATCGTGCCGGCCGGCCAGACCGAAGAGGAGCTGGAGCTTCAGGTCGAGGCCGAGGCCAACCAGTACATCCCGTTCGCGCTGGACGAAGTCAACTTGGATTTCCAGATCCTCGGCCCGGCGCCGAACAACGCCGAGGACGTCGAGGTGCTGATCGCAGCCTCGCGCAAGGAAAAGGTCGACGACCGGGTCGCCATCGCCGACAACGCCGGGCTGCGGCCCCAGGTCATGGACGTGGAGTCGTATGCGACCGAGGAGGCCTTCCGCATGATCGCGCCGTCGCTGCCGGCGAACGCCCGCGACCAGAACGTGGCGCTGGTCGACATCGGCGCCCACGTCATGCACTTCTACGTCCTGCGCAACAATCAAATCCTGTTCTCCCGCGACCAGGCGTTCGGCGGCAACCAGTTGACCCACGACATCCAGCGCGCGTTCAACTTATCGCCGGAAGAGGCGGAATCGGCGAAGAAAAATGCCGGGCTGCCGGAGAATTATGACGCCGATGTGCTGCAGCCGTTCATGGAAACCCTGGCGCTGGAAGTGACCCGCGCCCTGCAGTTCTTCTTCACTTCGACGTCGTACAGCCAGGTCGACCAGGTCGTCCTTACCGGCGGCTGCGCGCTGCTGTCGGGGCTCGACGAGCTGGTCGCCAAGCGCGCCGGCGTCACGACGATCGTCGGCAACCCGTTCGCCAGCATGACGATGTCCGATCGCATCCGGCCGCGCCAGCTCGCGGCGGACGCGCCGCTGCTGCTGATCGCCTGCGGCCTCGCGCTGCGCGGGTTCGAATAGCCATGATTCGCGTCAATCTACTGCCCCACCGCGAGCAGAAACGCCAGGCTCGTCAGCGCCAGTTCATCTCGATGGCGATCGGATTGGCCGTCCTCGCCATCGCGATCGTCGGGCTGGGTCACATCATCATTGCCGCCCAGATCGAAAACCAGAACGGCCGTAACACGCTGCTGAAGACCGAGATCGCCAAGCTCGACGAGCAGATCAAGGAGATCGACAAGCTGCGCGAGCAGACGCAGGCGCTGCTTGCGCGCAAGCAGATCGTCGAGACGCTGCAGTCGAACCGGACCGAGGCGGTGCACCTGCTCGACCAGCTGGTACGACAGCTCCCGGATGGCCTCTATCTGAAGTCGGTCAAGCAGGTCGGGTCGAAGGTGACGCTTACCGGTTACGCGCAGTCGAACGCCCGCGTCTCGACGCTGATGCGAAGCATCGAGAGCTCGCCGTGGCTGGCGACGCCCGAGCTGATCGAAATCAAGTCGGTGCCGCTCGACAAGCAGAAGGTCAACGAGTTCACGTTGAGCCTGCAGATGAAGCGCCCGGCCGAAACACCCGGCACTGCCGTGGGCAAGCTTGCGCCCGCCGCGGCCAAGGGTACGACTGCCGCTCCGCAAGCGAAGGGGCCGCAAACATGACCCTCGACGACATCCGCCGCCTCAATTTCAGAGAGGCGGGAAACTGGCCGCTGCTGCCGAAGATCGTGGTCCTTGGGCTGCTGGTCGTCCTGATCCTGGCCGCCGGGGCCTTCTTCGACTGGAAGGATCAGATCGACGCGCTCGATCGCGCCCAGGACGAGGAAGCCAAGCTCCGGGTTTCGTACTCCGAAAAGAAGGCCAAGGCGGTCAACCTCGAGCTCTACGTTCAGCAGCTCAAGGAGATCGAGCAGGCATTCGGCGCGCTGCTCAAGCAGCTGCCGAACAAGAGCGAAATGGACGCGCTGCTGACGGACATCAACCAGGCGGGGCTCGGCCGCGGGCTGCAATTCGAGTTGTTCCGGCCGGCGACGCGCGAGAGGATGGCCGACTTCTACGCCGAATTGCCGATTACGGTGCGCGTGACGGGCACATATCATGATATGGGAGCCTTTGCCAGCGATGTTGCGCAGCTCCCTCGAATCGTTACACTGAATGACATTGGCATTACCAACGACAAGGGCACGCTGGTGATGGACGCGACCGCCAAGACCTTCCGCTACCTGGACGAGGACGAGATCGCCAAGCAGCGCAAGTCGGCGAAGGATGCCAAGGGGAAGAAATGAAGCCGCGACTGGCCGCATGTGGCGTCGCCGCCATCCTCGTCGCCGCCTGCGGCGGCGAAAGCCATCAGGACTTGCGCGCCTGGATGCAGGACCAGGGCAAAGGGGTCAAGGGCAAGCTCGACCCGCTGCCGCAGGTGCGGCCGTACGAGCCGTTCACTTACAACGCGTTCGATCTGGCCGACCCGTTCAAGCCGCGCAAGATCGAGCCGGTGAAGGGCGGCAGCAAACTTGCGCCGGATCTGAACCGGCGCAAGGAGCCGCTCGAAGCCTACCCGCTGGAATCGCTGCAGATGGTCGGCACGCTGCAGCGTGACAAGAACACGTACGCGCTGATCAGAACGACCGACAGGGACGTTTATCAGGTCAAGGTCGGAAACTATTTGGGTCAGAACTTCGGCGTCATCGTCAGCATAGGGGACGGCGACATTCGACTAAAAGAACTGGTGCAGGACGGTGCCGGGGACTGGACGGAACGAACCAGTACGCTCCAGCTCGCCGATGCGGACACAAGACAGGAGCGACGCAGATGAGATCCACGAGATCCACCGAAGCGAAACGCGAGCATTGGCTGAAGGGAGCCGCCATTGCCGCCGTTGCCTCGCTGCTCCTGCTCAGTGTCGGCCATGCGCTGGCGCAGGCCGCGAACAGCATCGAGAACGTTACGGTCTCCAAAGGCAGTTCGGGCCGGACGATCGTCCGCTTCACGCTGAAGGCGCCGCTGCCCAATCCGCCGGCCGGCTTCGCCATCAACAATCCGCCGCGGATCGCGCTCGATTTCCCCGACACCGGCAACGGCCTGGGAAAGTCGGCGCAGGAGATCGGTGATCCGGCGCTGCGCAGCGTCAATGTCGTACAGGCAGGCAATCGCACACGCGTCGTCTTCAACCTGAACAAGCCCCAATCGTTCGAAACCCAGGTCGAAGGCAACACTGTCGTCGTCACGCTGAGCGAAACGGCCGCCGTCGCGGCCGAATCACCCACGGTCTCGCGCTTCGCCGAGGCACGGCCCGGCGAGGCGGCGCACGCGTTGCGCGACATCGACTTCCGGCGCGGGCGAAACGGCGAAGGACGGATCATCGTTGACCTGTCGGATACGACGACCGGGATCGACATCCGCCAGCAGGGCAAGGCGCTGATCGTCGACTTCATCAAGACCTCGCTGCCTCGCAATCTCGAACGCAGGCTCGACGTCGGCGACTTCGCCACCCCGGTGATGACGATCGATACCTTCGAGCAGGCCGGCAACACGCGGATGGTGATCGAGCCGAAGGGCCTGTGGGAGCACTCGGCTTACCAGACCGACAATCGTTTCATCGTCGAGGTCAAGCCGATCCAGGAAGACCCGAATCGCCTGACGCAGGGTACCCGCGCCGGCTACAAGGGCGAGAAGCTTTCGCTCAACTTCCAGAACGTCGAAGTCCGCGCCGTGCTGCAGGTGATCGCAGACTTCACCGGTCTCAACATCATCACCAGCGACACGGTGACCGGCAGCCTGACGCTGCGGCTGAAGGACATCCCGTGGGACCAGGCGCTCGACATCATCATGCAGACCAAGGGTCTGGACATGCGCAAGAACGGCAACGTCGTTCTGATTGCGCCGCGTGAAGAGCTCGCCGTCAAGGAGAAGCAGCAGCTCGAGTCGATGCAGCAGATCAACGATCTGGAGCCGTTGCAGACCGAGATGTTCCAGCTCAACTATCAGAAGGCCGACGCGATCAAGGCGCTGATCTCGGATAAGGAAGGCAAGTTCCTGTCCAAGCGCGGCACCGCCGTCGTCGATCCCCGAACCAATATCCTGTTCGTCCAGGATACCGGCGGACGGCTCGAGGAAGTGCGCCGGCTGATCCGCCAGATCGACGTCACCGTGCGGCAGGTCGTCATCGAAAGCCGCATCGTCATCGCCGACGACAAGTTCGGTCGCCAGCTCGGCGTGCGCTTCGGCATGCAGACCGGATTCACCCTGAACCGGCGCTATGCGGGCGGCATCGGCGGGAGCCTCAACACACAGCCAGTGGTCAGCACCAGCGGTGGAACGACGGCCACGCGCGAAACACGCACGCAGACGCCGTTCGAGCTCGCGTCGGGAATCGCGAGCGCCGGCTACTCGGATGCGCCGCAGCTCAACGTTAACCTGCCGGTGATCAACCCCGCAGGCCAGCTGGCGCTGACACTGATCAACCTTGGCAGCGGCAACTTGATCAATCTCGAGCTCTCGGCGCTCGAAGCCGACAGCCGCGGCAAGGTGGTGTCGAGCCCGCGCGTGGTCACGGCGGACAATCAGAAGGCGAGCATCGAGCAGGGGACCGAGATTCCGTATGTCACGCCGGGTAGCGCCAACAGTCCGGCCACCGTGCAGTTCAAGAAGGCAGTGCTTCGGCTGGACGTCACGCCGCAGATCACGCCGGACAATCGCATCATCATGACCGTCGAAATTCGCAAGGACTCGGTCGGGCAGTTCGTTCCCGTGCAGGGCGGCGGCTTCGTTCCGTCGATCGATACCAAGAACGTCATAACGCAGATAGCCGTCAACAACGGGGATACCGCGGTCATCGCCGGCATCTACGAAGAAACGCTCAACAACGACGTGACCAAGATTCCGTTCCTCGGCGACCTGCCGTATCTCGGCTACCTGTTCAAGACGACCAACAAGGCAGTCGAGAAGACCGAGCTCCTGATCTTTCTGACGCCGCGCATCGTCAAGGAATCGGTCACGGCCGTTCGATAGCTGCCCCGAGCGTCTATCGACGCTATGCTCTAAAATGCCCCGATGCACATGCATCGGGGCAATCTTTTTCTGGTGGGCATGCCGGGCAGCGGTAAATCGACGCTCGGCCGGCTGCTGGCCAAGCGTCTGGGCAAGGCGTTCTACGACGCCGACAGCGAGCTCGAGCGGCGGCTCGGCGTATCGATCCCGGTGATCTTCGAATTGGAAGGCGAGCCAGGGTTCCGCGACCGCGAACAGGCGATCATCGCGGAGTACGTGCTGCATACCCACACGATATTCGCGACCGGCGGCGGCGCGGTGCTGCGCCAGGTAAACCGTGAATGCCTTAAGCAGAACGGGTCGGTGCTCTACCTCCACGCAACCCCAGCGACGCTGTGGGAACGCACGAAGCGCAGCCGGCATCGGCCGTTGCTGCAAGCTCCCGATCCGTTTGAACGGCTGAAGGAGATCTACGCGTTTCGTGACGCGCTGTATCGCGAGACCGCGGACTTCGTCGTCGAGTCCGACCAGGAGCAGGTCATCCGGCTGGCCCAACGGCTGGAGCAGCAGCTGCGCGCATCGGCGCAGGCCTAGTTCGTCCATCTTCCGATGCCGACGCTGACCGTCGCGCTCGCCGAGCGCAGCTATCCGATCCA
>DATBBM010000095.1:0-1522 GCA_036270955.1 Casimicrobiaceae bacterium
GATGGTGGAGAGCCGGTGCGCGATGGCGATCACGGTCTTGCCGGCCATCAGAGTATCGAGGCTCGACTGGATGGCGGCCTCTATCTCGCTGTCGAGCGCGGACGTGGCCTCGTCGAGCACCAGGATGGGGGCGTTGCGCAGGATCACACGCGCGATAGCGATGCGCTGGCGCTGGCCGCCGGAGAGCTTGACGCCGCGCTCGCCCACATGGGCGTCGTAGCCGTGGTTGCCGCGCCAGTCATTGAGCTGCGGAATAAACTCGTCCGCGTGGGCGAGCCGCGCCGCTTCGACGACCTCGGCCTCGCTCGCGTCCGGGCGGCCGTAGCGGATGTTCTCGCGAATGGAGCGATGCAGCAGCGAGGTGTCCTGCGTCACCACGGAAATCTGCGCACGCAGGCTTTCCTGCGTCACCCCGGCGATGTCCTTGCCATCAATCAAGATGCGGCCCCCCTCGAGATCGAAGAAGCGCAGCAGCAGATTGACCACGGTCGACTTGCCGGCGCCGGAACGGCCGACCAGCCCGATCTTCTCGCCCGGGCGGACCGCGAGCGAGAACCCTTCGAGCACACCGGTTTCGCGGCCATAGCCGAAGCGCACGTCCTCGAACGCGATGCGACCCTCGCGCACGACCAGAGGCTGGGCGCCGGCCGAATCGATCAGCCGCAGCGGCTGCGCGATCGTGATCATGCCCTCCTGCACCACGCCGATATCCTCGAAGATTTCGGTGATCTGCATGGCGATCTGGCGCGACATGTTGGTGAGCTGGAGCGTGAGCGGCAGCACCATGGCGATGGCGCCGACCTCGACCGCGCCGCGCTGCCACAGCAGCAAAGCGAGCGCGCCGGCGCCGGCGATCAGCAAGGCGTTCAAGACATGCAGCAGCGTGCCGAACACGGTCATCAGACGCTGCGCGGCGAGAAACAGACCGGTGTGACGGTCGATGGCGTCGCGGACATACCGGTCTTCGTCGCTGGCCCGCGCGAACAGCTTGACGGTGAGGATGTTGGTGTAGCTGTCGACGATGCGTCCTGTCAGCGCGGAGCGCGCCTCCGAATTGACCTTGGAGCGGTCGCGCATGCGCGGCACGAAAAACGCCAGCAGCGCGACATAGCCGGCAAACCACAATAGCAGCGGTGTTGCCAGCCACGGGTCGGCGGATGCCGTCATGCCGATTGCGGTCGCACCGTAAGCTAAAATGTACCAGAGCGCGGTGACCGAGGCGGTGAGCGTCGAGCGCACGGCCGGTCCGGTCTGCATCACGCGGGTTGAGATGCGGCCCGCGAAGTCGTTCTGGAAGAACGCCCAGCTCTGCCGCACCACGTGCCAATGGGCCTGCCAGCGAATCAGGCTGGTGAACGGCGCCGCAATCGCCTGGTTCGTGATGAGATACCGTAGCAGGGCGATGAACGGACGCGCCACCAGCACCACCAGCGCCATGCCGGCAAGCATCGGCCAAGTTGTGGCCAGGAACCGATCGGGTGGAACTGTGGTCACCAGTGTGACGATGCGTCCCATGAACCAG
>DATBBM010000096.1:0-19431 GCA_036270955.1 Casimicrobiaceae bacterium
CAGGCGCGGGTAGATCACCACCGCAACGCCGAGATCCTGCAGCTGACGGGCCGACAGGAGCGGCGTCGTCGAGCGCTGCCGGATGCCGAAGCCCATGTTCACCGATACGGGCTTCACGACGTTCTTCGCGATCGTGCCGATGTCGTCCGCCGACATCGCCGCGTCGGCGAACAGCAGGTCGGCGCCGGCTTCCGCATACAGGTTGAGCCGGCGGATCGCTTCGGCGAGACCGTGCGTGGCCAGCACGTCGGTACGCGACTTGATGACGAAATCGGGATCGATGCGCGCGTTCGCCGCGGCGCGGATCTTCTGCACCATCTCCTCGACCGGGATCACTTCCTTGCCCTTCAGGTGGCCGCAGCGCTTCGGCCATACCTGGTCCTCGAGCATCAGCCCGGCGACACCCGCGCGCTCGAAGGCGCGGACCGTGTGATGCACATTGATCGGATTGCCGTAGCCGGTGTCGCCGTCGGCCAGCAGCAAGAGATTCGAGCACAGCGCGATCGCGCGCGCCGCCGCGACGTTTTCTTCGAGGCCCATCAGGCCGACGTCGGGCTGTCCGAGCCGCGACTCGCTGACGCCGCTGCCGGTGATGAACGCCGCGGAATAGCCCATCTTCTCCACCAGGCGCGCGCTGAAGCCGTCGAACACGCCGGGGAGGACGAGAATGTCGGGGGCGGCGATCAGCGCGCGAAGGCGCTTGGCGGGAGATGCTGTGGGGGCCGGCTGAGTCATCCGGGGCTCCGTGGGATGCTGCAATTCAATTCAACTCGGCGCCAATTTGTCGCGCTCGAACAGCGCGGCTGCCTGCGAACGGCGGCTGACGTTGAGTTTCTGGAATGCGTTGCTGAGATAATTCTTGACGGTCTTGTCGCTCAAATCAAGCGCCTTGGCTATTTCCTTGTTGGTCTTTCCCTCGACGACCAGGCCGAGAATGCGCCGCTCCTGCGGCGACAGCTTTTCGTCGGCCGCGCGCCTCGCACCTGCGCCCGCGGCCAACAGCGACATGCGGTTGAGTACGGCCTTGGTCACCTTCGGATCGAGTATCGACTCGCCGCTGTAGACCGTCTCGATGGCATCGATCAGAGCCTTCGAGCCGATCTCCTTGAGCAGGTAGCCGGCAGCTCCCGCCAGGATCGTCGATGTGACCGCCTCTTCGTCCGAATGCGAGGTGAGAAACAGCACGCGCGTTCCGGGATTGGCGGACAGAATGTCGCGGCAAGCATCTAGGCCGGTGCCGTCGGGCAGGCGCAAATCCATCAACACCAGATCGGGACGATGCTTCGCCGCCCTTTCTACCGCATCCGCGACCGTTCCCGCTTCCGCGACCACGTCGACTCTGCCCGTCTGCTTGAACAGCGCCCGCAAGCCGAGCCTGACCACTTCATGGTCGTCGACCAGCATCAGCCTGATTTTTGGCGTCGTCGCCACAGCGTCGTCAGCGCGTCTTGCCGAGCTTCACGACAATCCGCGTCCCCTGATTCGGCACCGAGCTCACCTGCGCGGTGGCGCCAATCTTCCGCGCCCGGGCGTCGATGTGATGCAGGCCGAGACCACGCCGGTTGACCGACTTGAGCAGGAAGCCGCATCCATCGTCGCTCACTTCGAGGCAGACGACTCCGCGCCGGCGCTGCAACGAGACGCCCACCGAGCGCGCTTTCGCGTGCCGAATCGCGTTGCTGATCGCCTCGCGCGCAATCTGGAGCATATGCAGCGCCTGCTCGGAAGTGAGCGCCTTCATCGCGCCCTCGTCGATGTCGACCGCGAACGAGATGCGGTTGCCGGCTCCCTGAACGATCTTCTGGATCTGCGACCGCAAATCTTCGCCCCTGGCGATTTGCAATTTATGACCGGTGATGAAAGACCGCAGCTCCTGTATCACCAGGCTCAGACTGGCGGTGGCATCCGCGACCATTTCGGCCGCCTTTTTGGGATTTGCCTCCATGATCCCCATGCAGGCTTCCAGGTTGAGACCCACCGCGTAAATCGACTGGATGCAACCGTCGTGCATGTCCTGGAACAGGCGCTCTCTTTCCTCGGCGAGCGCCTGGAGTTGCGCGCGCGTGCGCCGGCGCTCGACGCCGGCATGCTCCAGCGCGGCTTGCGTCTGCTCGATCTCGTCGAACGTCTTCAGGGCGTAGATCCGCTCGGACTGCTCGTTCTGGATCACCAGCGCGTCGACCTGGCCGGCGCGTATCGCGGCGAGTGTCGCCTCGGCCTCGTTGGCCGGCTTCCGCCGGACATGTGGCCTCGGACCGGATCGCGGGGCCCTTGCGCCTCGCGCTGCAGCGACGTCTCGTGATCCCCGCGGTTTGGTGCCTTTTCTCAGTGTTGCGCTCATTTGGTCGACTCGATATCAAGCCCCACCAGGACCCGCTCGGTGTTCGATAAATCGCCGATGATCTTGCGAATCGGCTCCGGCAGTTGGCGAACGAGCGTGGGCAAAGCCAGTATCTGGTGATCGCGAGCCAATTTCGGATTCTTCAGCAGATCGATTACCTTGATGCGATAGCGACCATCCAGGTGCTCGGCGCAGATCTTCTTCAGGTTACTCAGCGCAGTCCGGGATTTCGGCGTATCCCCCGCCACATAAAGGGACAGCATGACCTTGGCCGGCGGCGACGAGCGTAGGGTGCTGCGCACCTTCTTGGCCTGAGCGCTCATGCGTATTTGCGCGACCATGCTTCGCTCTTGAGCTCGACACCCTCTTTCGACATCACGAACTCATGGAGCTGATTCGAATGCCCCATGCCGCGAGCCTTGACCACCGACAGCGCACGCGCACGCACACCCTTGATTTCGGTGTTTTGCAATGTGAGCCACGTGTCGACCAGCGAAGAGATATTGACGCCGGTCGTCTGGGTTTCCTCTCCCGTTGGGATCAGCGCCGTCATGATCGCGGTGATCCCGTTCATTTTAAGAAAATCGACCAGACGCACGATCATCGATGTCACTTCCGCAACGGAACCCATCGACAGCAGGCTCGTTATCGAATCGACGACGACGACCTGAGGACGATAATCGACGACTATCTCGTGAATGATCGCGAGATGCATTTCCAGTCCCTGCGCCGTAGGCCGCGAGACGTGGAAACGCAACATGTCCTTGGCGATCAGCGGCGCGAGCTGGATGCCGATGGATTTCATATTGCGGACGATCTCGCTTTGAGATTCTTCCAGTGCGATGTACAGCGATCGTTCGCTCCGGCGGCCTGCCTCGGCCACGAAATGTCCGGCGACGCTGCTTTTGCCAGTGCCGGCGCCGCCGGACAGCAGAATGGTGCTGGAGCGGTAGAACCCTCCCGCACCCAGTGCCTTGTCCAGCGACGGAACGCCGCTGCTGACGATCTCGCTGGACGCCCGGTGGTGCAGCCGGATCGACGTTATCGGAACGACCGAAATCCCGTTGGCTCGGATCAGGAACGGGTATTCGTCGGTTCCGTGGACCGAGCCGCGGTACTTGACGATCCGCAACCGGCGGGAGGTAAGCTGGTTCACGACGCGGTGATCGAGCAGGATGACGCAATCCGAGATGTATTCCTCGAGCCCGTACCGGGTCAGCGCGCCATCGCCGCGCTCACCGGTGACTATGGCGGTTACACCTCGCTCCTTCAGCCATTCGAACAGCCGCCGGATTTCCGCGCGAAGGATTGCGGTATTCGAGAACCCCCCGAATAGCGCCTCCAGCGTGTCCAGGACGACACGCTTCGCCCCGATGGAGTCGATAGCGAGTCCCAGCCGGATGAACAGTCCCTCGAGGTCGTAGCTGCCGGTTTCCTCGATTTCGCTTCTGACGACGCGTATGTGATCGACGAGCAGCTTCTTGCGCGCGGCCAGCGCCTTGAGATCAAACCCCAGCGACGCGACGTTCTGCGCGAGGTCGTCTGCGCTCTCTTCGAACGAAACGAACACGCCGGGTTCGCCATATTGCTGCGCGCCGCGGACGAGAAACTCCATCGCGAACATGGTTTTGCCGCAACCGGCGCTGCCGCAAACCAGCGTAGTGCGTCCCTTGGGCAGACCGCCTCCGGTTATCTCGTCCAGGCCTTGGATGCCGGTCGGCGCCTTCGGCAGCAGTCGCATCGGCTTCGCGCCGCCGACAGAAACGCGCGGACGTTTGCGAGCGGGGATTTTCTTGCGGGGCATAGGTAGTGGCACCTTCGAAAGAGGGGTCGAGTAGAGCGCGATTCGGGCCTAGGCGTAAGGCCCAAACGGCCCTATCGCGCTAGGGCCATACTGCACTTGTGGCTCGCGAATCATCAATATATCGTGACTCAGCGGCTGCAACTGTGCCGCGAGGATTGTATTCGAAGGCTGGACAGAGGCTTGGAAGGTAGCGACATGTCGAATATGGAAGAAGCGATCGCGCGCTACTCGGGCGCGGAACGACAATTATGCGACGAAGCAGGGCCGCTGCTCGGCGCGATTATCCGCAGCGTGGAAGCGCGCTGCGGCGTGCGCATTTCCGAGTTGCGCGTGACAGTCGATTGGGCCAATGGCGCCGATCACGAAGTTTCCGCGAACTGCACGATCGTTCACGCCCAGGACGCCGACGCTTCGGCCCACCCGAAGACGACGAACGGCGAGGGTGCTCCCGCTCGAGCATAGCGTCAGCAGTTCCGCACCTTGAATTCTACGCGACGGTCGAGCGCGTCGCGCAGATCGTCGGTGCCGGATCCCACGGCCGCAGCGTTTCGGCCACACCTGGTCTTCGGGCATTAGGCGGGCTCCAGGACTACCCCTTCGCCGGAGCCGCCTCCGGCGCGCTTGCCTCGCGACGCGAGAACTTCTCCATCGATACCGAATGCTCCCCCGTCGTCGGGTTGTGGCGCACGCAGTATTCGGTCGGATAGAACCCCGCTGTTGCGACCGCCTTCGGCATCTTGATCGGCAGGCAGCCGTTGGGCTTGCTCAGCATGTACGCGCGCGTGACCATCGCTTCATAGAAGATCACCTTGCCGTCGTACACCCCGTAGATCCAGCTCCGGGTGAACGGCTCCTTCCCGAATTCGGGCCCGGTGGTGTCGATCAGGTGATTGCCCATGGCGGGGACCACCGCCTCGACATCGACATAGTCCGGAGCCAGGTAGTTCGGGGGCAGCGGCTTCCTTGCCGTCTGGAATTGATCGCACCGGACGAATTCGGGACCGCACGGTCCGGGTTCGATCGCGAAGACGTCTGCGATCGGCCCCATCTCAAAGTGAACGTCGAAGTGCGGAAAGTTGTAGACACCCGGAGGAATGTGACCGGCCGGGTTCCAGTTCAGCAGAACCCATTTGAACGGGATGTCGGTTCGACCGGCTACCGCGTCCGGCAGAGGAAGGACGAACTCGTGCGTGTGCTGACACTTCGTTTCCGCCACTTTCGCGCCATCCTTGTCGCGGCCGACGCAACGATGCTCGTCGGAATTGGTCGGCAAGCCCTCCAGCGCGCTCGAGGACCAAACGACGCCTATCGACGTCGGCGCACCCCCGCTTTCGAGTTCGGCATAGGTCGACACCGTCCCGCCACCCATCTTCATTTGCCAGCCCGGTATTCGCGGCGTCGACGTACTGGCGCGCTCGCTCGAACATCCGGTCGCCGCGAGCACCACGGCCACCAGCGCAATGATGAGACGCAAAGCCATGTCAGGTCCTCCCCTGGTTGACAAGCCCGATGGGTCTTATTTTGCGGTGTCTTTTTGGTGCCTTCCTCAGCAGTTTCGGACCTTGAACTCGACGCGACGGTCGAGCGCGTCGCGCAGGTCGTCTGTGCCGGATCCGACCAGGTTCTCCCGGAAGCCCATCCCAACCGACGTGAGCCGGCCCGCGGTCTCGGGGCTCAGCGCCTCGATCCGGCGCTGAATCGTGACCGCGCGTTGCAGCGACAGCGTCTCGTTGTACTTCTCCGCGCCGGTATGGCTGGTGTGACCGACGATGTTCAGACACGCCTTGGATGACGCGACCTCGCGCGCGACCAGGCGCAGCCACATGTTGTACGGCCCGCTGACCTTCGGGTCGGCCAGGAAGTCGAGCGAGCCCGGGCGAAACAGGAACTTGACCGAAAGACTGTTGGTCGCAAGACCGAGCGCGACGATCTTCGCGAACGCTTTTTCTGCCTCGTCGTTGCGCCCGAGCTGGCTGTTGACCAGGTAAAGGCCGTTGAGCACGCGCAACTGCTGTCCCTCGGGGCGAGCGGCGGCGGTCTCGTAATAGCGCAGCGCTTCGCTGTAGTTGCCCGCTTCATAGAGCTTCGAGCCTTCGGTGATCAGGGCGTTGATCGGCAGCCGCGACATGTAGAACTCGTCGGCCGCGCCGCCGGCCGGGGTCTCGGCCGTCTTGATCTGACCCTCGACGACGCGATCCTTGGTCAACGACGGACTGTCGCGATAAAACGCGGTCGGGGTCGTGTCGACGCCTTCGCTCTTCACTCTCGTCGCGGACTGCGCGACGACGAACCCCGTCTTGATATCGGTCAGCGACAGGCTGATCCGGAAGGTTCCACCGGCTCCCTTCGACGCGTCGATCGGCGTCAGGGTCCCAGCCAGCACGTACTGCGCCTTGCCCACGGTGTTGGCGCTGACCGGGGCCACGTCGAACTGTGCGAACTTGTTCGCGGCGCGCTGCAGCAGCCGCGAATCGAGGGCTTTGGACGCGTTCGTCTGCTGACCGGTGTTGCCGTCGATCGCAGGGTCGACCGCGATGACGCCGCGCGGTACCTCGGACTTGAGCAAGCCTTGCGAGGCGCTGAATGCCGGCAGCCGCCGCGCTTGCACGAGCAGGTCGTCGATCGCGTAATCGACCCCCGCATCGAAAGATAATTCGGATGACGGTGCCACCGGACGCTCGGGCGCCGGCGTTCCGCACGACGCGAGCAGCATCACGGCGATCAGGCTGGCGGCGGTCAGCCCACGGGTCATGCACCGCGGCGGATTCAGCGACATGAGCTTGCGAGCTCCTTCTTTTCATCGGGGGTTAGCGTTTCGCCCAAGGTTGCCTTTTCCATGATGCGACTGCAACGGGGGCTGCTGCGGTCGGAGGCGGTATTGGCGGGGGCGGATGCAGGTGCCGGCAGAGACGGCTCGGCCTTCGGCTTGATCTTCGGGACCGTCTTTGCTGCCGCCGTTGTGGGGGGCGCGGTTCCCGGCTGGGTCGAATCGGGCGGCGGGGCGCTCGCTCCTACGCCTGCGCCGGGAGCCGGAGGCGTCGGCTCGGGCTTGGCGACGACGGCGGGGGAAGATTGCGAATCGACCGCGGCCTTTTCCGACGCCGGCAGCGAGGCCGGCAGTTTCGGCGTGGCCGGAGGGGGCTCGATCGTCGCTTGAGGGCTGGTCGAAGCGTTGGGCGCGGTCAGCTTGTCGACAGCGAACAGCGTAACGGCGCCAAGCGCGACCACCGCGAGGACGGCGAACAGCGCCTTGCGCGCGATCTCGCCGGAACGGCTCGTCGTGGCCGGCGTGTCAGTGATAATCGCGCTCGCCGCGTTCGGCGGCGGCTTCGGCGGCGCGGGAACCTTGGCGGCAACTTGCGCCGGCTCATCATCAGCGGACGAGAGATCGAGCCTGAGCTTTTGCAGGACGGTCGCGCTCGGCGCGACCGCGTACAGCTCGTGCGCGCGTCCGTGCTTGTCGTCGGGGGCGCCGATATGCCTGAACAGATCGGCATACGCGGAATCCAGGCTGCCGACGGCCTCGAAGAACGCGCGCGAAGCCGTGATCTGTCCAGGCTCCGCGAAATCCATGATCCGCTTGGCAGCGTTGATGCCGTCGCCGACGAAATTGGGCCGCGCTTCGAGGTCGGTCGATTCCTTGACGGAACCGAGATGAAGACCGGTGCGCAGACGATTCGACGGAAATCCCGCCGCTCCCGCGGCCTGCCCGAAATCCTCCGCAATCGCCAGCGCCATGTAGAGCGCGTGCTCGGGACTGGACGTGAACGCGATCAACGCCCCGTCGCCGGTGTCCTTGATCCGGTAGTCGACGTCCAGAAGCTTGGCAAGATTCCTGCGCAGAACCGTCGACAGCGTAGCCTTGGCAGCATACTGCTCGGCCGCCGTCCCCTTCGAATATCCGACCAGGTCGGTGAAGAGGAAGCTCGCGACAAGCGCGCGGCTCGACGGATGCCGCTCGGTTTCGGTCACGGAGAATTCACCAGTGGAAGTCTCGCGCCTGCGATTTTGCTGCGGGGGGAAATAGTCTAGCGGAAAAGGTTATGGGGAGCGACAGTCTGAACGGCCGCAATCGACCCAAAGCGGACGTTTGCCACGGTCCAAAGGCCTCGAAAACGTTATGAGAGAATGCAATCGCTAGGTTTCTCGGGGGAGACGGCAGGTGGTTTGGAGCAATGCGCACTTGGGTTGGCCGTGGTTGTGCCTCGGCGGTGGACTTGTGCTTTTCACCGTCCTTCTATGCACGAATAGCGCCCGCAGTGACCTGAGCGTCTCGCGGTGGCGAGACCCCGTGTGGCTGGCATGGCTTGCTGTGCCGATGCTTATGGTGCACATGTTCGAGGAATACGGCTTCGATGTTCTCGGCCGTACCTACGACCTACCCGCAATGGTCTGCAAGAACATCGGATTTCCACCATATCCCGATTGCCCGATCCCGGTAGCTCACTATCCGCTCGTAAACCTCGGCATCGCATGGGTTACCGCGCCGCTCGCGGCATTGCTTGCGCGGCGGAATCTTGTGATCGGCTTGAGCTGGTACGGCTTGTTGCTCGTTAACGGGACACTTCATGTCGTTGGGACGATTGCTGCTGGCGCTGCAGGTGCTGGCGGTGTTCTGACAGGGGGCCTGTTTTTCATCCCCAGCTTTTTCTGGATGATCTACGTTGTCCTGAAGTCAGGCTCCCTGAGCGGCAAAGCGCTAGCCGTATCCGTCTCAGGCGGGATCATTGCGCACATCCTGCTTGCCGCTGTGTACGGTGGGCAGAAGGCTGGCTTGTACGGAGCACCGGGCGTGTTGTTCTTCGACCTCGTAGTAATAGTTAGCCCCCTCCTCATTGGTTGGTTTGGGAGCAAGTTCTTGGGCACGGGTGTGAAGCGATCCGCTCGCGTGTAACGCGCATTGCGCATGTCCGCTTTTGGCCGTTAGCAGACGGAGCCATTCCCATGCTTTTCATGTTTCGGGAAACGGCACGCCAGAAATTCGCGCACACTCGGCGACAAGGCGCTGCTGAGTTTTCTCGTCGCGTGCAGCAGCCACAGCCGCCCGCCGCTTCCGATGATAGAAACACTCCCCACTAACCATCGCCTCACGATCATCGCTAGTCGCCAGCCACGCCTGCGTCTCCGCGCCCGCATTTAGATCATCCGTCGCGTTCGGGCCGCCCATCTTGGTCGGCACCCAGCCGGGATCGACTGCGTTGGATAAAACATCCGGCCACTTGCGCGCGACGGCGAACGCCAGCATCACGTCGTACAGCTTGGAATCGGCGTACGCGCACGAGCTGTCCCACTTCCGCTCGGTCCAGGTCAGGTCCTTCAGGCTCGGGTCGCCGCTGCGATGCAATCCCGAGGTCAGGTAGACCAATCGCTTCGGCTTGCGGATCAGCGCGGTGAGGATGTAGGGCGCCAGCGTGTTGACCGCGAACACCTGCGGCAGTCCGTCCACGGTCGTGATCCGGCGCGACTGCAGATAGACGCCGGCGTTGTGGATCACCGCATCGAACGCGCCGAGCGCGTTCACCTCCACGGCGATCTTCTTGCACTCGGCGATGCTGGACAGATCGCCGGCGATCGCGGTTTCCGCGCCGGGAACCGCGGCCAGCGCTTCCCTGGCTCGCTTGTCGTTGCGCGCATGCAGGACGACGCGATGGCCGTCCTCGACCATGCGCCGCGCGGCCAGCTGGCCGAGGCCGTCAGCCGATCCGGTAACGAAAATTCGCGCCACGCACTGCCTCACTCAACAATGGTCACTCTCCTGCGAGAGCGAAGATGTTACTCCGACCGGACCAGGTCACTTAGCCACAGGTGTCAAGAATGAGCGCCGATGGCCTACGGCAGCCTTGTTGACAAGCATTCTCATTGAGCGCAAATTGTGCAGTGGTAGGGTGGCACGAGGAGGTGTGATCATGAAGACAGTGGTGGCAGCAACTGCGTTGGCCATTTTCGGGGTTGTACCGGTAGTGGGCTCCGCATGCGAATACATGGACGAGTCGTCGGCGTCCGCGGCTCCGCCCGCGCAGTTCGCCTCGGCAGCGCCCGTGGCCGCGAGCAAGGCCCCGGCGCGTACGGTGCAGGTCCTGGCGCCAAAGGCGGTGAAGCCGGTGGCAGACAAGACCAAGCCCGCGGACCAAAAGGTCTCGGTGGTGACCAACAACTAGCATCCGCTAGCGTTCAATCAAGCCCGCCTCGCGCGGGCTTTTTTGTGCGCGAGACTGAAGCAGGCGACCGCAACCTTACCTAAAGCCGCAATCCGAGTGGCCTCGCCCGGTCGCGACCCCTGATGCGCCGTATCCACCCGAGCGTATTCATGTTCCTGATCGTCCCCTTCGGAGCGATGGGTGGATATCTCTCGGTCGCTATCGGCTATCAGCTGACGCAGGCCGGCGTCAGTGTCGAGGAAGTCGCCGCGCTGATAGCCGCCAGCTACATCCCGCAGACCTGGAAATTCCTGTGGGCGCCGGTGGCGGACACGACGCTGTCGCGCAAGACCTGGTATCTGCTCGCGGGCCTGGTCAGCGCGCTGGGCATTTTCGTGACCGGCGCGGTGCCCGCCGATGCCGCATCGCTTCCGCTGTTGTACGCGGCGGTGCTGATCTCGAATGTCGCGTCGACGTTCCTGGCGATGGCGACCGAAAGCCTGATGGTCTACAACACGGCGCCGGAATTGCAGGGTCGCGCCGGCGGATGGTTCCAGGCCGGCAACCTCGGCGGCAACGGCCTGGGCGGCGGCGCCGGGCTGTGGCTCGCGCAAACGCTGCCCGAGCCCTGGATGGCCGCGGCCATCATCGCGATCGCTTGTGCACTGTGCTGCGCGGCGCTGTGGTTCGTCCCGGAGCCGCCGCCGCTCGCGCGCACCGGCAACTACGGACGCATGCTGGCCGCCGTGTTGAAGGATCTGTGGGAGGTCGCAAAGTCGCGGCCGGGCATTCTCGCGCTGCTCATCTGCTTTCTTCCGATCGGCTCCGGCGCGGCGAGCAATCTGTGGTCAGCGGTGGCCGACGACTGGCATGCCAGTGCGAACACCGTCGCGCTGGCGACGGGAGTGTTCAGCGGCATCGTGTCGGCGCTCGGCTGCCTCGCCGGGGGTTACGGCGCGGACCGGATGGATCGCAAGACTGCATACGCGCTGTACGGCCTGCTGATGGCGCTTAGCACGGTTGCGATGGCCGTGGCGCCGCGCACCGAGACGATGTACGTTGTGTTCACGCAGATCTACGCGTTCATCCAGGGCCTGACCTACGCCGGCTTCACCGCGGTCGTGCTCGAAACGATAGGACTCGGCGCGGCGGCAACCAAGTACAACCTCTACGCGTCGCTGTCGAACATGCCGATCGCGTACATGACGCTGGTCGACGGCTGGGGGCACACCCGATGGGGCGCGGCCGGGCTGCTCAACATCGAGGCTGCGTTCGGCGTCGCGGGGATCGTCGTGTTCATCGTCATTGCGATGATGCTGCCGCGGCGGCGAGCGGCGCTCAGCAGCGGTTGAGCGCATGAAACTCGCACTCAAAATCGTCGCAGGACTTCTGATCGTATTGGCGCTGTTGGTGACCGCGGCGCTGGTGACGCTGTATCTGAAGGCCGCGACACCCGAGCACCCGGTCGGCTTCGCCCAGGTCGCGGTCAAGGATCCGCAGGACAAGCCGCTGCAGGTCGACATCTGGTATCCGACCGATTCTCCGCCGGGGCTCAGCATCATCGGACTCTCGGCGCAGAAAGTTGCAACCAACGGAACGGTGGCGGGGCGCGGCCTGCCGCTCATCGTCATCTCGCATGGCAACCGCGGGCTGGCATCGAGTCATTCCGACACCGCGCTCGCATTGGCTTCCGCCGGATTCGTCGTGGCTGCGGTCACGCATACCGGCGACAACGCCCGCGACGACAACTACGTCGGGACGCCTCGCTGGTTGATCGACCGTCCGCGCCACATCCAGGTCGTGCTCGACTACATGCTCAACGACTGGCCATCGCACGGACAGATCGACGCCGCCAAAATTGGCCTGTTCGGGTTTTCCGCCGGCGGGTTTGCGGCGCTGGTATCGATCGGCGGCGTGCCCGACCTGGCGCAACTCGCCAGGCACTGCACGGCGCAGCGCGAATTCGCATGCGAACTGTGGAAAGAGCTTCCGTCCGCACCGGTTCCCGAGACGGCGTGGATGCACGATTCGCGCATCAAGGCGGCGGTCGTTGCCGCGCCCGGTTACGGGTTCGCGTTCGAGCCCGACGGACTCAGGCGGGTGACGGCGGCCGTGCAGCTCTGGAACGGCGTCGAGGACCGCAACGTGCCGTACGACACCAACGAGGCGGTCGTGCGGCGGCTGTTGCCGACGCCGCCCGAGTATCACGCCGTTCCGGGCGCGGCGCATTTTTCGTTCGTGGCGCCGTGTCCGGGATGGCTGTTTCCGGTGATCTGCGAGGACGCGAAGGACTTCGACCGCGCGGCCTTCCACCGCGATTTCAACGGCGCGGTGGCGGCGTTCTTTCAGCAACAATTTGCAACACGGAAATAAAAGGCCTCGCCCAGCTGTCATACCTTTATGGGGGGAAGCGGGCGCGGCCGGCCTAAGGGTCGGCGGACACAGAATCGCCAGAGGCTGCGGCTCTACCCAACGCCTGCGCGGCGGCCTACAATCATCGTGACGGCTATCGGATGTCGATAATGCTGAGACCGATTCTCCGGACGGCTTTACCCGTGCTTGTCGCAAGCACGCTGGGGCTGCACGTCGCGCACGCGGATATCTATACGTGGGCCGACGCGTCCGGGTCGGTGAACGTCAGCAATCTCGCGCCACCGGACGGTGCGCGCCTGATCAAGGTCACCCATACCAGCGCGTCAGACGCGGCGCGAGAGAATGCCGCCCGGGAAGCTGCGCGCCGGGCCGAGACGCTGGCGCTCGAGGAGCGCGTGCGGCAGCTCGAGGCGGACGCCGAGGCCCGCCGCCAGGCGCCGCCGCAGGTGGTGTACCCGGCGCCGCCTCCGCAATACAGATTCGATCCGCCGGCCCCACAGGTGCAATACACGGTGTTTTCGTCTCCACCGGAGTATTCGCAGGGATGCGATCCCGGCTGGCTGGGTTGCGGGGCCGGATGGTTTCCGTATTTCTATTCGCCCGTCGTCTTCGTGCGCTCGCCGGGCTTTAGGCGTTTCCCGAACGTCCCTGTGCCACATCACTTTGTTTCACGGCCGCCGATGCGCACGTCCGGGAGCATGGGCCGAGGCTGAAGCGGTCGGGCTTCAGAATTGACCGGTCGCGCCGCGCCGATTCCGCCCGCTATTTGTTCATCAGCAGCCCAGGCAGCCACAGTGTCAGCGGCGGCCAGACGGTGATCGCCAGCAACACGATCAGCAGCGGCACCAGCCACGGCAGGATTGCGCGCGAGATCTGCTCGAACGTGACCTCGGCGATGCGCGACATGACGAAGAGCACGACGCCGATCGGCGGATGGATCGTGCCGAGGATCAGGTTGAATATCATGATCAGCCCGAACTGAACCGGATCGATGCCGAAACTGATCGCGGCCGGCACCAGGATCGGGATCAGGATCAGCATCGCGGCGAGCGCTTCCATGAAGCAGCCGACCGCGAGCAGGATAACGTTCGACACCAGCAGGAACACGATCGGTTCATGGATCGCCGCGACGATCGCCGGCGCCAGCGTCTGCGGAATGCGCGAGATCGACATGCACCAGCCGAGCGCGCCCGCGACCATGACCAGCACCGCGACGATGCCGGTCGTCTCCGCGGTGTTGAGCAGGATCGCCGGCAGATCCTTGATCGACAGCGTCCGGTAGACGACGAAGCCGAGGAACAGCGCCCACAAGCAGGCGACCGCCGCCGCTTCGGTCGGCGTGACGAGCCCGCTGAACATCCCGCCGAGCAGGATCACCGGCGTCAGCAGCGCCCACCAGCTTTCCTTCAGCGCGAGCCATACGTCGCACAAGCCGCCGAACGAATGGCGCGGCAGTCCCTGACGCGGCGCGATGATCGCCACCAGCGTCATCAGCGAGAGTCCCATCAGCACGCCGGGAATGACGCCGGCGAGGAACAGACGCCCGATCGACGCGTCGGCGCTGACGCCGTAAATCACCATCGGCAGGCTGGGCGGAATGATCGGGCCGATCGTCGCCGCGGCCGCGCTGATCGCCGCCGCGGTTTCGGGGCGATAGCCGGCCTTTTTCATCGCGCGTACTTCGACCGCGCCGGTGCCGGCCGCGTCGGCGACCGCCGATCCGACCATGCCGGCGAAGATCATGCTCGACAGGATGCTCGCGTGCGCGTAGCCACCGCGAAGCGAGCCGACCAGCGACGTCGCGAATCGCACGATGCGGTCGGTGAGCTTGGCCGCGCCGAGCAGGTTTCCCATCAGGATGAACAGCGGCGCCGCGACCAGCGGAAACGAGTTCATCGCCTGCGCCATCTTTTGCGGCACGATCGACGGCGACAATCCACTGAGGGCGACGAAGGCAAGCGCCGCGAGTCCCATCGACGCGAACAGCGGCATGCCCATCAATATGGCCACCAGCCAGACGACGACGATCTCGATCATCAGGTGGATCATTCGAGCGCGGCCTCTTCGATCGCCGCGGGCGGAGTCGGCGGAGGCGGCCGCCGCAGCGCCTGGACGAGCTCGCTCGCGCCCTGCAGCGCGGTGATCGCGCCGCCCAGCACCATCGGCGCATACATCCACGCCATCGAGATCGGCAGCGACGTCGCGTCGAGGTCGTGGTTCTTGCCGACGAGTCCGACGCTATAGACGGTGACGAGCACGCCGAACAGGGTCATCGCGAGCTGGATGACGACCTCGGTCGCCTGGTGCGCGCGCGCGGGCAGCCGGTCCTGGAAGAAGCGGATGCGCACATGGATGCGCTTGCGGCTGGCGACGATCCAGCCGAACACGGCGAGCCAGACCATCAGGAAGCGCGACAGCTCGTCGGTCCAGATCAGCGGCTCGCCGAACGAGCGCGTCAGCGCGCCGAGCGATACGACGGTGAGCAGCGCGACCACGAGGCCGCAGCAGACGACCGCGGACGTGCGGTCGAAAGCGCCGGCGATGGCGCAATGCATCGGCGATCGATTGCGCGGCGGCGACAAGCGGTCAGCTCCGCGCGGGAGGAGCGATCGGGAGTTTGGTCTTGAGGCGCTTCAGGTCAGGTCGAGGCGATGCGCTCCCACAGTCCCTTGCCCCATTTCGACTCGAACTTGGCGGGCACGCTCGCCAGCACGGGCTTGCGGAAGCTCTCGATGTCGGGCTGGATGACCGTCATCCCTGCCGCCTTGAACGTGTCGGCGAGCTTGCTCTCCTGCGCCAGGATCTCGTTGTCCTGTGTCTGCCCGTGCGTATCGACTGCGGACTTGAGCGCCTGGCGCTCTTTGGCGTTCAGTGCCTGCCATGCGGTTTCGTTCACGACGATCAGCCGCGGCGTGATGATGTGTCCGGTCAGCACCAGGTACTTCTGCACCTCGAAGAACTTGTTGCTCTGGATCGTCGGCAGCGGGTTCTCCTGTCCGTCGACCGCGCCCTGGCTCAACGCCAGATACAGCTCGCCGATGTTGAGCGGCGTCGGCCGCGCGCCCCAGGCCTCGGCCATCGCCCGGAACGTGTCGACCTCGGGGATGCGCAGCTTGAAGCCCTTCATGTCGTCGACGCTGTTGATCGCCTTCGATCCGGAGGTGACGTGCCGCTTGCCGTAGTAGGTCGAGCCGATGACCCGCATCGACCGCTTGGCGACGAGCTGGGTGTTCATCTCCTCGAGCACCGGCGAGTTGAGGACGCGGCGCACGTGCTGCGGATCGCGCCAGATGTACGGCGCCTCGAGGATCGAGAATTGCGGCACGAACTGGCCGAATTGGGCCGCGCCTTCGTCGACGATCTGGATCGCGCCGGTCGACGCCGATTCGATGACGTCGCGCGACGAGCCCAGTTGTCCGGCGGGAAAGGTCTGGATCTCGACCGAGCCGCCGGTGTCTTCGCGCACCTGCTTGGCGACGCGTTCCATCATCGCGACGCCGGGGTGGTTGGTGGCCAGGACCGTGGCCCAGCGCAGCGTCGTTGCGGCACCCGCGCGTCGTGGCAACGCACCGACAGCCATGCCCGCGAGTCCGGCACCGATCCACCTGCGCCGCGTCCAACGCATCGAATTGCTCATCGCGCCTCCTCCTTTGGGTATCGATCAGGCTGCTTTTGGAACGATACCAGAAAGCGGCTCGGGCCCGGACGGGGTTAGCCGTGGCCTTCAGGCGCGACAATACGCTTGTGCCTACTTGTTCCTGGGCTTGGCCTTCCACAGCCCCAGTGCCGCGCCGGTCGGGTCGACGATGATCGACAGCCAGCCCATGCCCATGACCTCGGTGACGTCCTTCATCACGGTGGCGCCCAGCGATTTCGCTTTTTTCGTCGACGCTTCGATGTCGTCGACCAGCACGTAGGCGAGCCAGAACGATTGCCCGCCCGGCATCGGGTTTTTCATCATTCCGCCGCCGGTGCCGTCGCCGACGCTGATCAACGTGTAGGTGCCGCCGGCGGCCGAATTGGGGACGTCTTCCAGCTTCCAGTCGAACAGCTTGGTGTAGAAGCCCTTCGCCTTGGCGACGTCGTTGGTTTCGAGCTCGCAATGCACGAACGGATTGCCCATTGTTGTTCTCCTTAGTGATCGACCGACTAGTGTGAAACGTGCGAGACAAAACGGCCGAGCCGATCGAGGCAGACGATCCAGCCGTGCTGATGCCTGTCGCGCGCCTGCGTGTCGGCGAACCGCTGATGGGCGAGCACCAGCTCGGTGCCGTCGCCCGAAGGTTTGAACTCGATCGTTACCAGAGATTCCCGCTCGGGCGTGCTTTCCCACGCCCAGGTGTAGACCAGGCGCTTGTTGGGAACGACTTCGCGATACACGCCGCCGACGCGGTGCGTTTCGCCGTCGGGCGAATACATGACGATGCGATATCGGCCGCCGACGCGAAGGTCCATCGTGACTTCCGCTTGGCGGGGCGGGTTGTCCGGGCCCATCCAATGCTTCATTTGCTCCGGGTCCGTCCACGCCGCCCAGACGGCGGCGACGGGGGCTTCGTAGACTCGACGGATGTGGAGACTGGTTTTGTCTTCGGTTGCGGTTTCCATGCTCGATTCTCCTTTTGCTCCAGAAACGCGCCCAGCCGATCCAGCCGCGTGTTCCAGAATTCCTCGTTGCGCTCGAGCCATTCGAGCGCGCCTTTCATCGCACCGGCCTTGAGCTGGCAGTGCACGACGCGGCCGACCTTTTTCCGTTCGATCAGACCCGCGTCATCGAGAATCACCAGGTGCTTGATGACACCCGGCAGCGACATGCCGATCGGCGCAGCCAGCTCGCCGACCGAGTGCTCGCCGTGGCGCAGCCTGAGCAGCACCGCGCGCCGCGTCGGATCGGCGAGCGCGCTGAAGACGGCATCGAGCCGGCGCGGCGAATAGTTAACCATACGGTTAAGTGTGCGCGGGATTTGCGCACGCGTCAAGAGGTGTCGGAATGGAAGCGGGCGCGGCTACGGCGACCGCGGCGGGCTTGAGCGGTTAAGGTTGACTACCGAGGATGGGCAGAATCGCCACGCTCGCCGGCGCGGATCTCGACTGACGCCGGGCGGTCCAAAATTTACACCGGCCGTTAGCGCCCCCCGGTCTGCCAGCCTCGCCTGAGAGAGTTTGCCCTGTTTTCACAGGACATTTTGCTTCTGGCACGCGATATGCGAAAGAAGAGCCATGATGCGCAAGAACCAACTTCCCGACCGCGACGCCAATGTCGAACCCGCGCCGCTGTACGCGAGCGACGCCGACATCGAGCTCGCGCAACAGCTGCGCCATCAGCTCGAGGAGCGCTACCTCGGCCCGTCCGAGGCGCCGTCGCCATTGCGCTACCGGAAGAGCGACAACCACTGATTCGCCGGCGCGGCGCACGCTCACCGCGCACCCGTCTCCCGTGTCGTCTGTCTAGACGCTCATTTCGAGCAACGCATAACTCAACGACTTGCCGTGCGCATCGAGTGCGAGCGATGTCGTGACGCCGCCGTTCAACGACCGGTCGCACACGAACTGCAGCGCCCACAAATTCGGCAGCTCGTAGCGCCGAATTTCTCCCAGCACGATGCCCTTCAGATGTTTTCTCACCGCGTCGGCCGTCACGCGCTCGGCCAGCAGCGGATAGTCCTCGGCCCGGTACGCGATCAGCGACAAAATCGAGGTGTCGCCCTTGTCGCCGGCGCGGCAGTGCGCGAGCTCATGCAGCCTGGGCATCGCTCGACCACTCTCTCAACGTCACCTTGGTCGACACCCGCTCGCGCTCGATCAAGGTCGAGACGATCCCGATCTGCTCCTGCACATATTTTCGCGTGCCGCCGCCGCCGGCGGGACCGTTGGTGGACAGCGCTTCGACTTCCTCGCCGACCAGCGATGCGTGCTCCGGCGTCGGCGCGCGCGCGGCGACTCGCAGGCGGATTTCGTACGGTTGCTCGGCGGGGTCGAAAGACTTTCCATGCAGCGAGGTGCTGCCGATCAGGTCGATGCGCAGATCGCTGAATTCCTTTTCCAAGCGCTGGCGAACGATGTCGCCGGCCAGGCGGGCGCGAGCGAGCGCGTTGGCGCCGCCGTAACTGATTTCCCCCTCGCCGACGTAGCCCGCGAGATAGCCGACGCTAACCTTGAGCTTCGCCGGACGCTTCCTGCCGGTCGCACCGCGCACTTCGATGCGATCCGGTCCTGCCTCGCGCATCGTCACGGTAGAAAAATCGGCGACGACATCAGGTGTCACATAACCGAACGGATCGGTCACCTCGTAGAGCAACTGCTCTTTCGCTGTGGCCAGAGTGATGCAGCCGCCGGTTCCCTCGACTTTGCCCAAGCTCGCATCGCCGTCGGCATCGACGTCGGCATAGGGAAAGCCGAGGTGCGCCATATCCGGCACGTCCTTGCGACCAGGCTCGGCGAAATAGCCGCCGCAGAGTTGTCCGGCGCACTCGAGCAGATGTCCGATCGACGTGCCCCGCGCCAACCGATCGAACTCGTCGAGCTGCCAGCCGTGCTCGTGCACCATCGGTGCCAGGAACAACGACGGGTCGGCGACGCGTCCGGTGATGACGATGTCGGCGCCCGATTGCAGCGCGGGCAGCAGCGCCGCGGCGCCGAGGTAGGCGTTGGCCGAGACGAGCTCGCCGTATTTCGCGATCGGCGCCTGTGTCTCCAGCGTGAGCTCGGAAGGCTCGATCTTCGCCAGCACGTCGTCGCCGGTGACGACCGCCACGCGGATCGGGATCTTCTGCGTCCGC
>DATBBM010000097.1:0-34804 GCA_036270955.1 Casimicrobiaceae bacterium
GCGTATCGCCCCGATCCGGTCGTCGATCCGGAGTTCGAGGGATTCGCCGCCAACGTCGCGCGCCTGGGCGAGCTTGCCGGCGAAGACACGGGCCACTGGAATGGCTACCTTGCCGCGCACCGCAAGCGCCGCGCCTTTTTCAAGACGATGGGGGCGACGTCGACCGACCACGGGCATCCGACCGCGCAGACGTCGGACCTTCCGGCGGCGGAGTGCGAACGGCTGTTCCGCAAGGCGCTCGACGGCGCGACGACGCCCGCCGAAGCCGAGACCTTTCGCGGCCAGATGCTGACCGAAATGGCGAAGATGAGCATCGACGACGGTCTGGTGATGCAGATCCATCCGGGATCGCTGCGCAACCATAACCCGTTTGTGTTCGCGCGTTTCGGCCGCGACAAGGGCGCCGACATCCCGACCCGGACCGATTATGTCCACGCGCTGAAGCCCTTGCTCGACCGGTTCGGCAACGAGCGCAAGCTGACCTTGATACTCTTTACGCTGGACGAAACGTCGTATGCGCGGGAGTTGGCGCCGCTCGCCGGGCATTACCCGGCCCTGCGCCTCGGACCTTCCTGGTGGTTTCACGACAGCCCCGAAGGCATGCTGCGCTTTCGCGAACAGACGACCGAGACCGCAGGCTTCTACAACACCGTCGGCTTCAACGACGATACGCGCGCGTTCCTGTCGATCCCGGCGCGGCACGACGTCGCGCGCCGCATCGACTGCCGGTATCTCGCGCAGCTGGTCGCCGAGCACCGGATAGACGAGGACGAGGCCTTTGATCTCGCGCCCGAGTTGGCGTACGGTTTGGCCAAACGGGCGTACAAACTCTAGGGCGCCGGGCTCAGGGTGCAGTGTCCGGCCGCATGGACAACGATGCACAAGAAAAGCGGAGGCAAACATGGATCACGGGTCTGCGATACTGGCGCTGCTCGGCCGCGTGCTGCTGGCGTCGATTTTCGTCTATTCCGGCTTCGGCAAGATCACCGACTTTCAGGGCACCGTGGGCTATATCGCGAGCGCCCGCCTGCCGATGCCGCAAGTCCTGGCGGTCGGCTCGATCGTCGTCGAATTCATCGGCGGCCTCGCGCTGCTGATCGGTTTTCGGGCGCGATGGGCGGCGCTGGCGTTCGTCGTCTTCCTGATCATCATCACACCGATCTTCCACAATTTCTGGTCGGCGCCGGCAGCCGAAGCGATGTCGCAGCAGATCAACTTCACCAAGAACATCGCGATCATCGGCGGGATGCTGATGGTGATGGCGTTCGGCCCCGGACGCTACAGCATCGATAAGGATTAGATGAGGGATTGACGGCGGGATCGACTCGGGGCCGAAGCGACCACGTCGCCGGGCGTTCCTGCCCGAACTTCAGCGCACGAGCTTGCGATCGACGTCGGTCACGCTGCCGCCCTGCAGCGTCAGGGTCGTCATCGTATCGGGATCGCCGGGACGGGGGAGATAGGCCCAGCGCCGGCCCGATCTCTGGCTGCCGCCGGTCGTGACGTCGGGACGGCCGAGTCGCTGCAGGACTTCGGCCTCGGTCATGCCGCTGCGCACGAATTTCCGCTCGCTCGCGCGGCGGTCGTCGGCGTCCCGCCGCGCAGCATCGCGACTGGGTTTTTCGGCGCGCTCCGACCCGCGCTTCGGCGCCGCAGGGGCGGCAGCGGCAGGCGTCGAGGGGAGTACCGTCAGCGCCGGCGGGTCGGTGTCGAAATTGCGGAGCTCACGTCCGGTGCCGCAGGGCACGTCCTGATACACGACCTCGCCTTTTTCGTCCGCGCACTTGAAGACCGACGCGGCGGCGGGCAGGGCGATCCACGGCAGCGACAGGAAGATGGCGGATGTCAGCGCGCGCATGACAGGCTCCCGTTCGGGGAATCCGGCTAACATACACCCTTCCGCACCTTCGTCTCTCATCCGTCCGATGGATGTCCGCCGCCGAACCGCCACCCGCGTGCAGGAGATCGCGCCCTTCCATGTGATGGAGGTGCAGACGGCCGCGCGGGCGCTCGAAGCGGCGGGACGCGATGTCGTCCACATGGAAATCGGCGAGCCCGATTTCCCGACGCCCGAGCCGGTCCTTGCGGCGGCGCGCGCGGCGCTCGAGGGCGGCGGCATCTACTACACGTCGGCGCTGGGCCTGTCCGAGCTGCGCGCCGCGATTGCGGGCCACTACGACGAGCACTACGGCGTGACGATCGCGCCGGAGCGCATCGTGGTCACGGCGGGATCGTCGGCTGCTCTGTTGCTGACCCTGGCCTTGCTGGTCGATCGCGACGAGCAGGTCCTGATGTCCGATCCCGGCTATCCGTGCAATCGCCACTTCATCCGTACATTGGAAGGGGAAGCAGTAGGGCTCCCGGTCGGACCGAAATCGAACTACCAGCTCGATTCCGCTGTCATTGCGAAGGCGTGGACGCCGCGCACGCGCGGCGCGTTGATCGCGACCCCGTCGAACCCCACGGGGACGACCGTCGCGCCCGGCGAGATGCAGCGCATCGCCGCGACGGTTGCCGCGTGCGGCGGCGCGCTGATCGTCGACGAGATCTACCTTGGACTTTCCTACGCCGGCCGGCCGCAGACCGCGCTGGCCCTGGCGGACGACATTTTCGTGATCAGCAGCTTTTCCAAATACTTCAACATGACCGGCTGGCGGCTCGGCTGGCTGGTTGCGCCCGAGCGCCACATACGCGACCTGGAAAAGCTGGCGCAGAACCTCTACATCTCACCACCGACTCTATCGCAGCGCGCCGCGCTGGCATGCTTCGAGCCGGCGACTCTCGCGATTCTCGAGGGACGCCGCGGCGAATTCCAGGCGCGGCGCGACTTCCTGGTGCCGGCCTTGCGCGAGCTGGGCTTCGCGATTCCGCTGCTTCCGACCGGCGGATTTTTCGTCTATGCCGACTGCTCCCCGTTCGGCCTCGACAGCGAGACTTTCTGCCGCGAGGCGCTGGCCCACACCGGGGTAGCATTCACGCCAGGCGTCGATTTCGGCGCGCACCGCGCCGGAGATCACGTCCGTTTCGCCTATACGATCGCGATCGACCGGCTGCGCGAAGGTGTGCGCCGGCTCGCGGAGTGGCTGCCGGAACTGCGCCGCCGATGATACGTTCGCTCGCCGCCATCGCCTTAGTGGCCCAGCTTGCCGGCTGCACGACCGCCGAATATTACTGGCAGGGCATACGCGGGCAGCTGGATCTCCTCGGCCGTGCGCAGCCGATCGCCAGCGTCGTCGACGAGACCGGCGATCCGGTCCTGAAGAGCAAGCTCGAGCGCGTCGTCGCCATACGCAACTACGCGAGCCGCGAGCTCGGGCTGCCCGACAACCTGAGCTACCGCCGCTACACCCAGCTCGATCGCCGCTTCGTGCTGTGGAACGTCTTCGCGGCACCGGAGCTCTCGCTGAAGCCGCTGCAGTGGTGCTTTCCGATCGCGGGCTGCGTCAACTACCGCGGGTACTTCAACGAGGCTTCCGCGCGCGCCGAAGCGGCCGAGCTCGCCGCGGCCGGCGACGACGTCCATGTCGGCGGCGTCCCCGCGTATTCGACGCTCGGCTATTTCGCCGATCCGATGCTGTCGACGTTCATCCGCTATCCCGACATCGAGATCGCGCGGCTGATCTTCCACGAGCTCGCGCACCAGGTCGTCTACGCCAAGGACGACACGGTGTTCAACGAGTCCTTCGCCGTCTCGGTCGAGCAGGAGGGGCTCAAGCGCTGGCTCGCGGCGCAGAACGATCCCGCGCTGACCGCGCAATTCGCGGCAGCGCAGCGCTTGCGCGAGGGATTCCGGACGCTGATCGACCGCACGCAGCATTCGCTCGAGGTCTTGTACGCGAGCGATGCGAGCATCGCCGACAAGCGCGTCAGCAAGGCCGCGGCGTTCGCGCAGATGCGCGCCGACTACGACGCGCTCAAGCGCGAGTGGGGAGGCTACGCGGCGTACGACAACTGGTTCGCCCAGGGACCGAACAACGCGAGCCTCGCGGCCGTCGGCCTGTACACGCGCAAGGTGCCCGAGTTCGCCAGACTATTGGCCGCCGAGGGCGGCGACCTGCCGCGGTTCTATGCGCGGGTGAAAGAGCTGGCGCGGATGCCGAAGGGCGAGCGCGATGTTGCGCTCGCCGCATACGGTACCGAAGGCGGAACGCGAGCCGAGCCGGCGCATGCGGCGGCGGGACGGAAATAGCGCTTCGTTGCAAAGATGATGATCGAGCCAACGCCGCTGCCGAGTGTGCCACGCTGCCTCAGTGCGGCAGAACGATGTGCAGAAGAGCAAAGTGGGAATCGATGCGCTCATAAGCAAACAAAGGATCGCCGTTCGTTGAACCGGCGTCAATCCGCCATGCCGGCATCGATCGCGGGATAAGTAACCGAGACGCCATCGACCCGCGCGAACGGCGTCAGCTTGTGCGGCGTTCGCTTTGTCTCGCTGACGATTTCCTCGACGGCGATGCCGAGCGCGACCAGCGCGTCGGCGATCAACGAGCGATGGCAGCGCCAGGGCACGGCTTCGGCGCACATCAGCGCGATGCGCTCGCTCTTCGCCAGTTCGACGACCTCGGCGAGGTGCTGGGCGAATGCCGGTGTCTGCATGTAATCGGCGTAGCCGCGAAACGATGGGTTGCGCCAGGCCGCATTGGCCGAATCGGGACGCGCGCGGCGCAAACCGCCGAGGCCGGGCACATGCGTGTAGCCGATGCCCGCGTCGCGCAGCGACGCCGCCAGCGCGTCGCTGTTGAACTGCGGGTTGTGGCGCGACTTCGGGATCGTACGCACGTCCATCAGATGCGTGATGCCGTTGGCTGAGAGGAGGCCTATGAAAACATCGATCGGCCGGGTCGAATGCCCGATCGTCAGGACCAGCAAAGCCGTTTGTGCGTGCTCCGGCGACGCCAATGCGGTCACTCGCGTCGCACGAGCAAGGTGATCAGCAGCAGCGAGTCCTCGACCGCCCGCAGCTCGTGCGGCGTGCCGCCCGCCAGGTAGACGAGGCTGCCGGCCGGCATCGAAAGCGTCTTGTCGCCGGTCACGAGGTCGATCCAGCCTTCGACGCACTGGATCGTCACCGGCCGCCGATGGTCATGGCCGGGCAGGACCCGGCCTGCCAGCAGGACCAGGCGAAACACCTCGAGGTGCTCGGCGCGCACCAGCGTTTCCGACGCGATCTGCGGCAGGGCAGGCCCGAATGGCCGGATGTCGATCAATTCTCCGGATTCGGCGTGGGCGGTGGCCATGGAGACTCCAGCGTTATCGAAAGGATAGGCAATTATTCGACAGCTTAAGGCAGTCGATCGCTACATCGATCCGCCAGGAGCCCTAACCCCTTGTCCGGACGAGCGAATTCCGCTATAATCACTGGTTCCTTGCCTCACCCGCCGCAGACGGGAGGCCATCGGCGATTCGATCGCCCAACCAGTCCATAAGGAGCAAGTCTGCATGCGTCACTACGAAATCGTATTTATTGTGCATCCCGATCAGAGCGAGCAGGTGCCCGCGATGGTCGAGCGCTACCGCGCCATGGTCACGGCGGGCAACGGCAGGATCCACCGCCTCGAGGATTGGGGCCGCCGGCAGCTCGCCTATCCGATCGCCAAGATGCACAAGGCCCACTACGTCCTGATGAACATCGAGTGCGACGCGGCGACACTCACCGAGCTCGAGCACGCGTTCAAGTTCAACGACGCGGTCCTCCGTCACCTGATCGTCGCGATGAGCGAAGCCGCCGTTGCGCCGTCGCCGATGATGAAGGAAGAGAAGTCGCGCTCGCTGTCTCCGGCCGGTCCGGGTGCCGCTGCTGCGGCACCGGCGGCAGGCGCGCCCGCGGCAGAGGCCCCGGCAGCGCAGGCGCCCCGGGCCGAGACCCCGCGCGCGCCGGCCGCACAGGCGTAAAGCGGCGATCTCGGTCGAAGCAAGCTCAACGTGCAGGCCAATCAGGTGACGCTGGACGCGCGCATGCAATCGCGTGACGCCTTGCGCTTCACGCCGACCGGCGTCCCGGCGCTCGACTTTCATCTGGTGCACGAGTCGATGCAGATCGAGGCGGGCGGCGAGCGGCGGGTCGCGTGCGAGCTCTCCGCCGTCGCGCTGGGTCCGGTCGCCAAGGCGCTGGCAGGCGTGGCGCCCGGCGCCGAGCTCCGCTGCCGCGGCTTCCTCGCGCGGCGCTACCGCACCGGCATCACAGTCGCGCTGCACGTCAACGAATTCGAACTTACCGCCTGAGCTTCAGCCGACGCTGACGCCAAGCGAAATCAAAGGAAATCAAATGCCCCGTCCCATGGGAAGAAACGCCAAAGGCAAAGGTAAAGGCAAGGATGGCAAGAAGCGCGAGCGCGGGAATAACCTGTTCAAGCGCAAGAAGTTCTGCCGCTTCACCGCCGAGGGCGTCAAGCAGATCGATTACAAGGATATCGACGTCCTGAAGGACTTCGTGCAGGAAAACGGCAAGATCATGCCGGCGCGCATCACCGGGACCAAGGCGCGCTACCAGCGCCAGCTGTCGACCGCGATCAAGCGGGCGCGCTTTCTGGCGCTGCTGCCTTACACCGACCTGCACTAAGCGGAGACTCGCATGCAAATCATATTGCTGGAAAAAGTGCACAACGTCGGGGATCTCGGCGAAGTGGTCAAAGTCAGGCAGGGCTACGCCCGCAATTTTCTGATCCCGCAAGGCAAGGCCAAGCGCGCGACCCCCGAGAATCTCAAGCTGCTCGAGGAAAAGCGTGGCGAGCTCGAGCGGGCGGCGGCGGAAAGGCTGACACAGGCGCAGGAGCGGGCCGCCAAGCTCGAAGGCGTGTCGGTGCAGATCACGCAAAAGGCCGGCGTCGACGGCCGCCTGTTTGGTTCGGTGACCAATGTGGACATCGTCGACGCGCTGGCTGGACTGGGCCACACGGTCGAAAAGGCGATGGTGCGCATGCCCGATGGTCCGCTGAAGCATACCGGCGAGTTTCCGTTGACGATCGCGCTGCACGCCGACGCGATGGCACACATCAACGTCCACGTCCTGGGCGATACGACCGGGGTCCAGGCTGGCTGATCGGCTGGTTGCGCCGCTACACTCGATCTGGGGCCGGAAACGGCCCCATTTCTTTGGCGGCGCGCGTAAACTTCCGGCTGATCATTCAGCAGGCGAGAGCCCAACGCAAAGCGCGGCGGCCGGCTGCTAGAATGCCTGTGCCCCCCGCAAGCCCGAATCCTTCCGCATGCCCAACGATCGCGAGCTCGAAGCGCTCAAGGTTCCGCCCCATTCGATCGAGGCCGAGCAGTCGGTCCTGGGCGGGCTGCTGCTCGACAACGGCGCGGCGGATCGCGTCGCCGACATCCTCGGCGCCGATGATTTCTACAGCGACGCGCATCGGCTGCTGTACAAGACCATCGTCGGACTGATCGCCGACAACAAGCCGGCCGACGTCGTCACGCTCGCCGAGGCGCTGCAGTCGCTGACCAGGCTCGATTACGTCGGCGGCATGGCCTACCTGGGCGCGCTGGTCGAGAACGTGCCGACGGCCGCCAACATCCGGCGCTACGCCGAGATCGTGCGCGAGCGCGCGATCCTGCGGCGGCTCGCTGCCGCCGGAGGCGAAATCGCCGATTCGGCCTACCATCCGCTGGGGCGCAGCGTGCGCGAGATCCTCGATCACGCCGAGACCAAGGTATTCGAGATCGCCGAACACGGCGCGCGCGGCCAGCAGGGCTTCCAGGAAATCCGTCCGCTGCTGACGCAGGTCGTCGAGCGCATCGAGTTCCTGTACAACCGCGACAATCCATCCGACGTCACCGGCGTCGCCACCGGCTTCACCGACCTCGACCGGATGACGTCGGGCCTGCAGGAAGGCGACCTGGTCGTCATTGCCGGTCGGCCGAGCATGGGAAAAACTGCCCTGGCACTCAACATCGGCGAGCATATCGCGCTGACGTCGAAGATGCCGGTGGCGATTTTCAGCATGGAAATGGGTGCGACACAATTGGCGATGCGCCTGATGGGATCGGTCGGACGGCTCGACCAGCACAAGATCCGCACCGGGCGATTGTCGAACGACGATTGGGAGCGGCTGTCGGGGGCGCTCGGCCGTCTCAACGACGCGCCGATCCATATCGACGAGACTCCTGCCCTGAATGCGCTCGAGCTTCGCGCGCGGGCGCGGCGGCTGTCGCGCCAGTATGGCGGCAAGCTCGGCGCGATCGTCGTCGACTATCTGCAGCTGATGCAGGCGGTCGGCGAAGGCGAGAATCGCGCGACCGAGATATCCGAGATCTCGCGCTCGCTGAAGGCGCTGGCCAAAGAGCTCAAGGTGCCGGTGATGGCGCTGTCGCAATTGAACCGCAGCCTCGAGCAGCGCCCGAACAAACGGCCGGTGATGTCGGATCTGCGCGAATCGGGAGCGATCGAACAGGATGCAGACGTGATCCTTTTCATCTATCGCGACGAAGTCTACAACCCGGAAACGCAGGACAAGGGCATCGCCGAGATCATCATCGGAAAGCAGCGCAACGGTCCGATCGGCGCGGTGCGGCTCGCCTTCCTGGGCGAGTACACGCGCTTCGAGAACCTCGCTCAACACGGCAGTCATTGACGCAAGGGCGACGCTCACGGTGCAAAGCCCGGTTTCGCGCAACGCTCCGTGCCCTTGCGGCAGCGGCAAACGATACAAGGAATGCCATGGCGCGCCGGCGCCGGCGGGCGCGATGGCAACTCCCCGGCAGGATGAGGCTATCGTGTCGCGCAAGGGCCAGGCACTCGCCGCGCAGCAGGCGGGGCGGCTGCAACAGGCGATCGCCTTGTATGACGAGGTCCTCGCCGCGACACCCGACGATTTCGACAGCCTGCACATGGCGGGTGTCGCGCACTTCCAGAATGGCGATTTCGAGCGCGCACTCCAGTTGATCGATCGCGCGATCGCGGTCAATCCCGGCGTCGAGGCGGCCCACGCCAATCATCGGCTGGTCACCGCCGCGATCGAGCGCCACAAGCTTGCGGCCCAGCTGGTGCGGGCCGCGCAAGAGCTCGATGACCGCACGCCCGCCGCCGGCTGGACGCGCGCCGCGGCGCGCGGCAACGGCGATGCTCCGGTCCGCGTCATCGCCTTTTACCTGCCGCAATACCATGCGATTCCGGAAAACGACGCCTGGTGGGGAGCGGGCTTCACCGAATGGACCAATGTCAGGCGCGGGCGTAGCAATTTCGCCGGTCATTGGCAGCCGCACGAGCCCGGCGAGCTCGGTTATTACGATCTGACAGACCCCGCGGTCCGCGAGGCGCAGGCTGCGCTGGCGCGGCAGCATGGTATCGACGCGTTCTGCTACTACTACTATTGGTTCGGCGGCAAGCGCCTGCTCGAGCGGCCGCTGCTCGACATGGTTGCATCGGGCCGGCCCGACTTTCCGTTCTGCGTTTGCTGGGCCAACGAGAACTGGACGCGGCGCTGGGATGGGCTGGACCGGGAGATATTGATCGCCCAATCGTATTCGCGCGAGGACAGCATCGCGTTCATACAAAGCCTCGTTCCGCTGTTTCGCGACCGCCGCTATGTCACCGTCGACGGCCGGCCCCTGCTGTGCGTGTACAAGACTGCCGAGATTCCCGACGTTGCCGCGACGGTCGCATTGTGGCGCGAGACATGCCGGCGCGAAGGCGTAGGCGAAATCTACCTGGCTGCGGTTCAGCATCGCGCCGACGACGATCCGACGCGGTTCGGCTTCGATGCGGCCATCGAGTTTCCGCCGATCGGACATTCGGCCGAGGACCTGACGCCGCGACTGGTGGCGCCCGATCCCGCGTTTCGCGGACATGTGTTTGACTATTCCGGCGTGGCCGCGCATTACCTCTCGCAACCGCAGCCGCCGTTCCGACAGTTTCGAGGCGTCACCCCGATGTGGGACAACACGGCGCGCCGCCAGAGCCACGGTATGGTGCTTTCCGACCCCAGCCCCGAGTTGTTCGGCGTCTGGGTCGAGCGCGCGCTCGCCGACACCAGGTGGCGTCATCGCGGCGACGAACGCCTGCTGTTCATCAACGCGTGGAACGAATGGGGCGAGGGCAACCATCTCGAGCCTGACGCCCGTCACGGACGGCGCTATCTGGAGGCCGTCCGCAGCGCACGGCAACGGGAGTCCGCTGCGATCCCGGAAGCCGTCGAATCGCAAACCAGTGGCTGAGGCGCGGCCCATCCGATGACGCCGGTCCCGACAGCGCTGCTGGTGGCGGACGGGGATATTCCGACGACGCGGTTGCTGGCCCGTGAGTTGCGCGAAGGGTTTGGCGACGTCGAAGTTCGCATCGCCAAGCACCTGTTCGGCGCCGAGCTCGGCGGCCGGCCGATCGTGGTCTCCCGCCTGTGTTATCCGCGCTTCTCGTGGCTTCCGGACCACCTGTCCCGTCGGAAGCTGCGCTACGCCTATTTCCTCGACGACAATTTCTGGGAGATCACGCACCAGACGGGCGTCGATCTCGCGAATTTCTTCCAGCATCCGGCGACCGTCGACACGCTCGATGCGTTCGTGCGCAATGCCGGCGTGGTGATCTGCTGGTCACCGCGCCTGCGCGATTATGTCGCGGCGCGCCATCCTGGTACGGTGACCGAGTTCGTGCGGCCGGGCTTCGACGTCACGACGGCCACGAAGCTGCTCGAACGTCGGGACGCAGCGCCCATCGAGCCGCGGCGCGGCGTGCGCATCGGCTATCCGACGACAGCCCGGCCGCGCGTTACACCGCTGCTGGGGACTATCGTCAGGCATTTTCTCCAGCAGCACGGCGACGAGGTCATGTTCGAATTCATCGGCTGGATGCCCGAAGGCTTAAGCGAGCTGCCCAACGTCGTGCTGCATCCATGGATCGCCGACTACGATGCGTTTCTGGAATTCAAGCTGGGGCGCCGCTGGGATGTCGGTATCGCGCCTTTGATCGGCGACGTCTTCGACCAGTTCAAGACCGACAACAAGTATCGCGAGTACGCCGGCTGCGGCATCCCCGGCGTCTACAGCCGCGTTTCCCCGTTCGTCGAAACGGTGCGGCACGGTACGACCGGCCTTCTGGTCGAAAACGAGCCGGCCGAATGGATTGCCGCGCTCGAACGGATGGTGAGCTCGCCGGAGCTGCGGGCTTCGATCGCCGCCGCGGCAAGCGACGACGTCAGGGGGAACTACGACCTTCGACTCACCGGCCGGCATCTGGTCGATGTCGTGCGGCGGGCTGCCTCGCCCTGAAATGTCGACCCCGCCGTCCCGCAACCAGCCGTGCCCCTGCGGCAGTGGCCGCCGTTTCAAGGATTGTCACGGCCGTCCGGGCGCGAGCGCGAGTGGCGAGGCGATCGCACGCCAACAACGCGTCGCGCAACTGATGAGCGAGGCACTCGCGCATCAGAAGGCGCGCCGCCCGACCGAAGCCGAGCGCAGCTATCTGGCGGCGCTCGAGCTCCAGCCCGATCATCCCGACGCGCTCCACATGCTCGGCGTCATCTGCCACGAGCGTGGCGACCATCAGCGGGCCAAGGCGTACGTGCTCCGGGCGCTCGAGGTGACCGACTGGAAGATCTGGACCTATCGCCACAACCTCGCGCTGATACTGGCCGACGAATATCCGCCGCAGGTATGGGACACGGTTGTCGACAGGGCCCGTCGCTATCGTGCCCGCCGGACGCTTCGCAACGAGGCAGCGGGCGCCGCGACACCGCTGGTCAGCGTGGTCATCGCCAGTTATGGCCACGCGCGCTACATCGAGCAGGCGCTGCGCTCGGTCTACCAACAAAGCTATCGCAATATGGAGATCATCGTCGTCGACGACGGCTCCGGCGATGGCTCGCCCGGCGTGATCGATCGATGCCTTGCCGACTCGCCGTTCCCCCACCGCTTCGTGTCGCGCCAGCATCGCGGCGCGGTCGCGACACTCAACGAGGCGGCAGGGCTGGCCTCGGGCGAATTTGTCGGCTTTCTCAACGCGGACGACTTTCTGCATCCGGAGCGCGTCGCGCGCATGATCGAAGCCGTCGACGGCGTGGGCGCGCAATGGGGTTTCTCCGCAGTGCGCTGCATCGACGCCGACGGCGAGGAGATCGACCCCTTACGTCACCGTTACGTCTACGATCTCTACTGCGCAATCGCGGAAAGCCCGGCGCAGCAGACGCTCGGCATCGCGATGCTGTCGCAGCATATCGCCGCATCATCGGGCAACCTGTTCGTCTCGCGCGAGCTGTTCGCCGCGATCGGGGGCTTTCGCGACTACCGCTATACTTATGCGTGGGATTTCTGTCTGCGCGCATTGCGGCTTGCCGAGCCGGTCATGGTGCCGAAGCCGCTGTACAACTATCGCTTGCACGAGGGCAACGACGCTTCCGCGGTCGCCGCGCCCGCGGCGGCGGAAGCCAGGACGATCTGCGGCGGCTATCTCGAGTGGGCATGCGGTCCTGCGGTCGGTGCCGGGGAATTCGCGCCCTGCCTGCGGAATTTCGGACCGGTTTTCGTCAAGATCGTGTTCGAATCCGGTCTAGCCGAGCTGGTCGACGTTGCGACGCTGCGTGGACTCGCGCAAGCGCAGCCATGACCAGCATCTGCCACCGCCGTTCGACCGGCAGCGGGCCGCCGTAGCGATCGACGATGTCTTCGGCAATCACTCCCGACGATATTCGCTGGCTCCCGCCGACGGCGGCGCCGGTGGACGGCAAGCGCTGCCCGGTGTGCGGAGACGCCAGCCCGCACGCACCGGTGCTCGACGTTCCGGCAATGGCACCGCGCGGAATCATGTTGTCGCTGCTGCGCTGCGGCCGCTGCGGCAGCCTGTTCTACGATCCGCCCGACATCGCCAATTTCAGCGACCTCGGCGGCGACAGCGAATCGTTCTGGCGCTTTTACGTCGAAGTCGGCGGCGGCGTGTGGGAAACCATCTGGCCGATACTCGCCGCGGCCAGGCGCGGCTCGCTGCTTGACGTCGGATGCGGCTTCGGCTTCGCGCTGGATTTCTGGCAGCGCTCGGGGCGAGGCGAGGCGGTCGGCCTCGAGCTCGCCGAGTACGGCCGGCAGGGTGCGGCCATGCTCGGCGTCACCATCCATAGTGAGCTTTTACAGGACTGCGCCCCGCTCGCCGGCCGCCGGTTCGACGTCGTCTACGCGTCGGAAGTGATCGAGCACGTCTCGGATCCAATGGCGTTTGCGGCACTGCTGGCGCCGTGGGTCGCCGACGACGGCGTGCTGATCATGACGACGCCCGCGGCCTCGTTCATTGCGCCGGAAAACCAGTCGACGACGCTGCTCGCGGCGCTGGCACCGGGCTTTCACGGCTTCCTGCTGTCCGCCGACGCATTCGTCGATGCCGCACGGCGCGCGGGCTTCACGCATGTCGAAGGACGAACATTCCACGAGCGGCAGATGGTCTGGGCGTCGCGCCGTCCGCTGGAGGTGAGGCCGCGGGGACAGGGCGCACACAGTGCGTATCTGGCCTATCTCGCCGCGCGCGTAGCGGACGCGAGCGACACCGCATCGCCGGTCTGGCAGGGACTCGCCTATCGCTACGGCAAGGAATTGGTCAGCGCGGGACGCGCGGCCGAGGCGAATGCCGTCATGTCCGGACTGAGCGCCGCAATGATCGCCCGATTCGGGCCTGAAATCCTCGACCCAGAGGCGGTTCGGCCTCGGCTTCGCGCCTGTGCGACGCTCGAGGAGTACGGTGAAACCGCGCCTTATTTTCTGCCCTCGCTATTCTTTTTTCTCGGAGCGCTGGCCCATCTGGAACGAAATGCCTCGCTGGCGCTCCGCTATTACGCCGGCGCCGCCGACTGCGCGCTTGAATCCGCGCGTTTCGGAGCGCTCTTCTTTCTCGAGGCATTGTCGCTGCTCTGGCCGGCGCGAACACGGCACGCCGAGTTGTTGCTGGCGCGAGGCGAGATCGCCGCCGGCGTCGCGTCGCTGGTCAGGCTTGCCGGGGAGGGCGGCCGCTGCGACGCGCGCAACGGCTATGCGCTGGCGTCACGCGAGTTGCTCGAGACGACGGTGCCGCATTGGTGCGAGCTGTTGTGGTCGCATGGCCGGCACGACGACGCGCGGGCGCTTTTCGCAGCCCACCGCGGATACCTGGCCGAGCGCTACGGACAGGCGATTCTCGACACGGCGGGTGTCGAGGCCGCGCTTCGCGATCGCACCGACGCGCTGCCGCTGGATCCGCTGTACGGTCCGCTTTTCGCCGCGAGGAACCAATTGCCCGCGCCGGAGGCTGTCGCGCAGCTCGCGGCGATCGCCCGGATCGGCGACGTCCATGCCGATCACGAGTCGCTCGGCCGCCGCCTGCGGGACGTCGCACAGCGTGCACGTCAGCTCGCCGCCGCACCGCCCGCGAGCGCGGCGCCGGTCTGGTCGTCGAGCGCGCACTTCAAGCAGCCGCAGCGCTAGACTCGCCGGTGCTCTGCGGCCGCTATTGTGCCGGCGGCGCCGGGGCGTTCGCCGGCGCGGTCATTTCCCACGGCAGGCTGCGGGTCAGCAGCACGTTGAGCAGGTTGTCCTGGAAATTGATGTTCCCGGTCAGACGATTGTGCCGCTCGCACAGGAAAAACCAGTACGCGATCGGAATGAAGCTATCCTCGTTCTGTGGTGCGCTGGGATCGAGCGTCTCGCGTGCCAGCAGCGACGGCTTGGTCACGCTGCCGTCGCCCGGCTCGAGCATCAATTCGTCGTAGCGAACGCCTGCGAGCGGACGGCGTATGTCGGCCGGGTACAGGCGCGCGACCGGCGTTTCGATGTCGTACTCCAGCGCAAGCCGCGCCGGCGTCATCGTGCAATCGCCGCCGAACAGCACATAGCGGATCGGCGTGGCCGGCTCCGGCGTCGACAGTGCCCACATGAACCGTCGGGCGCGCTCGAGGCGGTAATCGAAATAGCGTTGCAGCGACGCGATATACGCGTCGGCGTCGGCACCACGCGCGGCGCGAATCCGCGCCTCGACCGCGCGGTCGAAGATCGACCAGTGGTAGCGGCGCCACGTCGCCCCGTCGAACAGTTCGTCGTCGAGCGGCGCACCGGTGATGTCGATCAGCCAGGTGACCAGCGGGTGCGGAAAGAGCTGGTAGCCGGAAGGCAGCGTCGCCAGCACTTCCTGCGGAATCCGCTTGACGCCGACCGGCTCGCCGATCAGGAAGGCGTGCAGCGACGAGGCCGAACCCATGTTCGGCGTTCCGAGCAGCACCAGCTTGCGCACGCGCGTCGTGCCGTAGAGCGTAACCTCCTGCTCGCTGCCGTCGAGCACGTCGACGGTGCCGTAGCGAAGATAGTAGCGAGCGATCAGGCCGCCCATGCTGTGCGCGACGATGTCGACCCGCAGCGATGGATTGGCGTAGTCGCGGCGAATCGCTTCGATCAGGCGATCGAGCCCGCGCGCCGCTTCGACGTTGTCCTGCCGCCAGTCGTACGGAAAGATGTAGTAGCGGCGCTCGCCCCGCGGCGCCGCCGTACCCGGTGTTCCGGGGACGTAACCGCCGAAGCGGTGCAAGGTGTCGATGATCTGGCCGTAGAAGTCGCGGCCCAGCGCCGTTTCGGCGATGCCGTAGGCTTCGAGCCGGTCGCTTTTCACCTGCAGCGTGACCGGGTCGAAGTCGAGCGCGATGTTCCGGTACTCGCCGAACAGGATGTCGTTCGACGTGCCCGGCCAGACTTCGACGCCGCTTACCCGGTCGCGCAGCCGCGAGCCGAATACACCTGGAATGACGATGACCGGCGTCGTGTCGATGTCGCCGACCCGGTAGAGGCGGCCCAAGTCGGGCCTCGCCGGCTCCTCGCTGCAGGCGGCGAGGAGCGCGATCAGGCAGAGCGCCGCCATGCATTTCGCCAGCCAGTGCACTTCGCGCACCGCGCCAGCGCAAGCACTCATTCGCGTCGCGGCGGCGCGATCGTGACGATATCGACCCGCTCGGGCGCCGACGAGGCGATCGAGATATGCCACGCGACGGCCGCGATGCCGCCGCATTCGCGGCACGCATAGACCGCCGCGGCGACGTCGCGCGCCAGCGGCGCGCGCGCGATCCCGTTGGCGCTGACCTCGACTTGGGGTGGAATCATCCACGGCACATAGGGAAAGGCGACGATCAACGCGCGGTTGCCCTGCACGGTCGCATCGACCGCGACGGTGCGCATCGGCAGAGGCGCGATCACCGGCGGAGGATAAACGCTGCCGTCGGGCGGCGGCAGACCTCGCGTGGGCCATAACACCTCTGCGGCATGCGTAACTCCAATTCCGCCGAGAAGGATCGGCGGCGTCCAGCCCAGCGCGTCCCACGCGGGCCGCGCGATTCCGGCCAGGTGGGCGCCGGCGGAGGGCTCGATGCCCGCGAGACGGACGTCGAGTATGCGGCAACGCAGCCGGTGATCCAAGCCGAGATACACGTGCTCGAGATAAGCATACGCGCCGTGCAGCACGATCGGACCCTGCTGGCGGCACAGCAGCGCTCCGCTCGCGTCGACCGCATGGGCGGCCAGCCAGGGCTCGGCCAGCGCCGGCGTTGCATCGCCGTGCTTGACGTCGAGCCGCGATGCGACGTCGAGCGCGACGTCGCCCGAGGCGATCGTCACGGCGATGCCGGCGGCGAAGATCGCATGCAACAACAGCGTCAGACCGACGATGCCCGTCAGCAGCGCCGCTCCGCGCTCCTGCAGGCCGGCACAAAGTCCATACAGGCCCAGCGCGCCCAGCGCGGCGACCAGCGGCAGCAGCGCATAAGTCATGTAGAACGGCGTCGCGGGGCGCAGCCACGCGATCAGCGCGGCGGCGGCAACGGTCGCGAGGAGAGCCGCGGCGACAGGCAGCGGCTGGCGCCGGGCGGCGAACAGAAGTCCGGCCAGCGCCGCCAGCTCGAGCGCAAGGATCGCGGCGACCGCTGCGACGGGTACCCCGGGGACGATTGCGACAAAGGCGTCGGCGACGATACGCGGGCCGCCGACCAGCATCGCCCATAGTAGCGACCCGGTCGCGAGGAGGTTCGAGGCGTGCATCGTGCTGCCGACGTAATCGGCTGCTTGCGCCATCATCGGGGCGGCTGCGGCGGCCCGGTCGGCCAGCAGCGGTGCGAACGGCAAAAGTGCGACCAGAATCGCAAGCACGCTCCAGCGCAGCAACGCACCGACGCTCGGCATCGCGAGGAGCGCGACGATGGCGATCATCGGCGCGAGGACGATCGTCGTCGGATGAGCGTGCAGCGCCAGTGAGAGTGCCATCGCAGCGACCACCAGCCAGCGCGGCTGCCGCTGCTGCGCGAGACGCACCAGCGCGTAGAGCACCAGCATGCTGCACGTTGGCACCATGTTGGTGTGAGAAAAGCCGACCAGCTGAAAGCTTCCCCATCCGGGGAGCGCCAGCAGAGCACACCATAAGAGACCGAAGCGCCGATCGATCAGCCGCCGTCCCGCCGCATAAGCGAGCGCAAATTGCAGGCTGCCGATAACCGAGACGAAAACAGCGACGCCGACCCACGAGCGGGCCAGCATCATCGGCAGCGACAACAGGTAAAACCACAGCGGACCGAGGTGAGAGGTGCCGGCGAGCAGCGGACCTTGCAGCGGACGCGCGCCAAGATCGAGGATCGCCAGTGCCGCCGCGACGTCGCGTGTCGTATCCGGACCGGCGGCGCCGAAGTAGCTGCTGGCAATGTAAATCGCCATGAATGCCGCAACGACCGTCGTGTCGGTCCTGCTCGAGCGTCGAGCCGCCGCGGAGCGCCGGACCGGGATGTCGATTGCGTAGCTCATCGACCTGGCGTCATCCTCGCGGCGCCGGCTCGCGAAAGACCCAGAAGTGGTTGAGCGCGAAGCTTACCGGCGGGACGATGACGATCGCCGCCGCGAGGCCGAGGTAGGGCGAGGCGTGGAGCAGGTGCACGACGCAGTACATGATCGCTGTGTTGAGCGCGAGGCCCGCGAGGGCGGCGAAGGCGTAGCGCCAAAGCCGGTGCGCCGGCGCATCGCGCACTGCGAAGGTCCAGCGCCGGTTCAGCGCAAAGCCGGTCAGCATCGCAACGACGAAGGCGAGCGCCGTGGCGAGCACCGGCTCCACGCGACCCACTTCGATCGCGGCGGCGAACACCGCCGCGTGCGTCGCGGTCGCGACCGCGCCGACGACCGCGAAGCGGCCAAACCTGTGCAGCAGGGTCGGCATCGGCGGCGCGGGATCAGCCGGCGCCGGGGTCGTCGCCGTCGAAGCCGACGCGCTGGCGCACGACGTACAGCGGCCGCGCCTTGACCTCGTCGTACACGCGCCCCAGGTATTCGCCGATGATGCCCAGCGAAAGCAATTGCAATCCCCCGAGAAACAGGATCATCACCATCAGCGATGCATAGCCGGGCACGTCGACGCCGCGGACGATAGTGCGTGCGATCAGATAAGTGCCGTACGCCAGGGCCGCGAGCGCTAGCATGAGCCCGACGACACTCCACACCTTGAGCGGCAGCGAGCTGAACGAGGTGATGCCGTCGAGCGCCAGCCGCCACAAGCGCCAGGCTCCGAATTTGGACCGGCCCTCGAGTCGAGGCTCGATGTCGTAGGAGACCGTCGTCTGGCGAAATCCGACCCAGGCGTAGAGTCCCTTCATGAAACGCGTGCGCTCGGGCAGCTGCCGCAGCGCATCGACGACCGGACGCGACATCAGGCGAAAATCGCCGGCGTCGCGCACGACCGGCACCGTCGTCATGCGGGCGAAGACGGAGTGAAACAGTGACGACGCGGCGCGGCGCAGCGGGCCGTCGGTCGCCCGGTCGCGGCGCAGGGCGACGACGATATCGCTGCCCTCGCGCCAGCGCGCGACGAGGTCCGAAATGACTTCCGGCGGATGCTGCAGATCGGCGTCGATCGGAATGACCGCGTCGCCGCCGGCATGGTCGAGGCCGGCGGTCAGCGCGATCTCCTTGCCGAAATTTCGCGACAGGCCGACGATGCGCACGCGGGGATCCAGATGGCGCAGCGAGAGAAGCTGCGCCAGCGTGCCGTCGCTGCTGCCGTCGTCGATGAAAATCGCCTCGGCCCGCATGCCGAGCGAGTTCAGCACCGGGGCGAGACGCGCCCAGAACGCGGGCAGCCCCGTCTCCTCGTTGTAGACGGGGACGACGATGCTGATCTCCGGCGGGCTGGCGTCCCGGGCGGACGGCTGCGGCAGCGAGCTCATCGCAGCGGCCGTGCCGATGCCCCGTCGCGCCCGATCCGGTTCGGCCAACGCATCATCGGGCCACGGCGCTAGCCGGGCTTACAGGATTTCCGCCGCGTGGTCGGCGAGTCGCGAGCGCTCGCCGCGCGTCAGCGTCACATGGCCGCTGTGCGACCAGCCCTTGAAGCGGTCGACGACATAGGTCAGCCCGGAGCTGCCCTCGGTCAGGTACGGCGTATCGATTTGAGCGATGTTCCCCAGGCACACGACCTTGGTGCCCGGGCCGGCGCGCGTGATCAGCGTCTTCATCTGCTTCGGCGTCAGGTTCTGCGCCTCGTCGATGATCAGGTACTTGTTGATGAACGTGCGCCCGCGCATGAAGTTCAGCGACTTGACCTTGATCCGCGAGCGGATCAGGTCGCGCGTCGCGGCGCGGCCCCATTCGCCAGCTTCGTCGTCGGTCTTGTTGAGCACGTCGAGATTGTCCTCCAGCGCGCCCATCCACGGATTCATCTTTTCCTCTTCGGTCCCGGGCAGGAAGCCGATGTCCTCGCCGACCGGCACGGTCACGCGGGTCATGATGATTTCCGAATACACCTTGAATTCGAGCGTAGTCATCAACCCGGCGGCCAGCGTCAGCAGGGTCTTGCCGGTGCCGGCCTGGCCGAGCAGCGTGACGAAGTCGATGTCGGGATTCATCAGAAGATTGAGCGCGAAATTCTGCTCGCGGTTGCGCGCGGTGATGCCCCAGACGTTGTTCTTCTGATGCGTATAGTCCTTCAGCGTCTGCAGCAGCGCCGTGCGGCCGCTGACTTCCTTCACCATCGCGTACAGCGGCGTCTCTCCCGGGCCCTTGCCCTCGAGGTAGACGAACTCGTTGACCAGAAGGCTGTGGCACAGCGGGCCGGTGACGCGGTAATAGGTGTTGCCGCCCTGCTGCCACGACTCCATCGCCTTGCCGTGGCGGTCCCAGAAGTCTGTCGGCAGCTCGCGCATGCCGCTGTAGAGCAGATCGGTGTCCTCGAGAACCTTGTCGTTGAAGTAGTCCTCGGCTGCAATGCCCAGCGCACGCGCCTTGATGCGCATGTTGATGTCCTTGGACACCAGGATGACGCTGCGCTTCGGCTGGGCTTGCGACAGGTGCATGACCACGGCGATGATCTGGTTGTCTGCTTTGCCGCCAGCGAGCGACGGCGGCAGGGTGGTCGAGATCGCCTCGGTCTGCAGGAAGAGCCGTCCGGTCGCAGCGCCGCCGCTATGCGGCTTCAGCGGGATGCCTGCGGCGAGGCTGCCGTCGCTGATCGCGATCGCCGCGGTGACCAGTTCATCGAGATAGCGGGATGCCTGTCTCGCGTTGCGCGCGACTTCGGTAACGCCTTTTTTGTTGTTGTCGAGCTCCTCGAGGGTGAGGATCGGCAGGAAGATGTCGTGCTCTTCGAAGCGGAACAGGCTGGTCGGATCGTGCATCAGCACGTTGGTGTCGAGCACGAACAGCTTGGAGGAAGGGGTCTTGCTGATCTTGGTGACTTGGGGCGCGAGACGAAGTTTGCGCTCGACCATGGGCCTCCTTGGGGATGAGCTCAAGCGGTGGTTGCCGGCACCATCGTAAAACAGCTGGCGGCGAAAACACAAGCTATTGTAGGCGCCGGCACGTATCAACCACAGCCGTTGTGGTGAGAAGGGGACAGGAAGCTCGCCCGCCCGGGCCCGCCGCGGCGCTAGAGCGCCTTGACCGCCTCGAGCACCTCGTCGACATGCCCGGGAACCCTGACCCCGCGCCATTCGCGCGCCAGCGCGCCTTTGCCGTCGATCAGAAAGGTGCTGCGCTCGATACCGCGCACCTTCCTGCCGTACATGTTCTTCATCTTGATTACCCCGAACTGAGCGCAGAGCTTTTCGTCGGGATCGGAAATCAGGTCGAAAGGAAAGCCCATCTTCGCCTTGAAGCCTTCGTGCGATTTCAGGCTGTCGCGCGAGACGCCGGCGACGACCGCGCCGGCACGGACGAACGCCTTGTGCAGATCGCGAAAATTGGCGCCCTCGGTCGTGCAGCCCGGGGTATTGTCCTTCGGATAAAAATAGAGGACCACCGGATGGCCGCGGTGTTCGGACAGGCGGAACGTTCCGGCGGTCGAAGGTGCGCTGAAGTCGGCGACTTTGGCGTTCGGCATTTGCTTTCTCCGGAAGGTTGATTGAACGTAGCCGGTGGGTGTGAATCGGCTGCTATGCAGCGCGGACCAGATCGACGTCGCCCAGAAACTCGCGCCGCTGGCACAAAAGCGTTCCGCTGCGGCCCGCCACCTGATCCAGGCCGACCTCGCAGCGCGGCAGCGCCATCGGCTCGAACGTTTCGTACAGGCGTCGCAGCGACGAGAGCCGGTAGCCCTGCGCCTTCCACCCGTTCAGCAACAGCTCGAGCGTGGGCGCAAGACGCAGGCCCTCGAGCTCCGCGTGCAGGGTGAAGACGTGGCTGGATAGCGGGCCATCGGTCCCCTGGGGTGCGGTCAGCGCTAGCAGCCGTCCGGCGGCGTCGTCTGCGGTGGCGCCGTCGATGCCGATCAACTCGTCGAGCGTCGGCAACGTCGTCGGAAGCTGCGGGCAGCGTATCAGCTCCGCGTTCCACACCGGCAGGTGCGGATGCGTGCCGCGACCATCGGAGCAATAGTCGAAACCCAGGATCTGCGTCTGCCGCAACGCATCGACGTTCATTTGCCAGCCTGCCGCTCCGTGCACGCGAGGCGGCTCCTTGAAAACCTCGGTGTAGCGCTCGCAGGCGCGCCGCATCTGCCTCGCCGTCCAGTCGGCATCGGCGCCGGCCACTCCGTCCTGCCATTTGACGTGATCCCAGCAATGCAGCCCGGTTTCGAAGCCTTCGTCGCGCACCGCGAGCATCACGTCGCCGGCCCGCCGGCCGATGTCCGGCCCCGGCAGCGCCGTGCCGTACAGTAGCGTCGTCACGCCGTAGTGCTGGACGACCGAGGTGCGGCGGACCTTGCTGAAGAACCCGGGCCGGAAAATGCGCTTGATCGCGCGCCCGGTATGGTCGGGCCCGACGCTGAACAGGAAGGTTGCGCCGACCTGGTGGCGGCGCAACAGATCGAGCAGGGCCGGAACGCCCTCGCGCGTGCCGCGCAGCGTGTCGACGTCGATCTTCAGCGCCAGGATGCTCATCGCGGTTCCGACGGCGGTGCGGTGCCGGCGGGCTGCCGTCGCGCCCGTATTGCGTTCATTGTCAGTCGACCAGGTGACGGGCTTCGGCAACCTGGCCGCGATAGGCGTCGAAGATGCGCTTCAGCGAGTCCTCCATCGTCACCGTCGGCTTCCACTGGAGCTCGGCGCAGGTGTTGCTGATGTCGGGCACGCGGTTCTGCACGTCCTGGTAGCCGTTGCCGTAGTAGTCTTCCGCGGTCGTTCCGACCAGCTCGACCTGCCTCGCCGTGTCCCGGTATTCAGGGTACGTCAGCGCGAGATCCAGCATCATTTGCGCCAACTCCCTGACAGAATAGTTATTGAGCGGGTTGCCGACGTTGTAGATCTTGCCGCTGGCGATGCCGTTTTCGTTGGCGATCATGCGCATCAGCGCCGAAATGCCGTCGTCGATGTAGGTGAAGGCGCGTTTCTGCGTGCCTCCGTCGACCAGCTTGATCGGCTCGCCGCGCACGATGTGGCCGAGGAACTGCGTAATTACGCGCGAGCTGCCTTCCTTGGCGGTATTGATCGAGTCCAGGCCCGAGCCGATCCAGTTGAACGGCCGGAACAGCGTGTAGTTGAGCCCTTCCTGCTGGCCGTAGGCATGGATCACCCGATCCATCAACTGCTTCGCGCAGGCGTAGATCCACCGCTGCTTGTTGATCGGGCCGAGCACCAGATTGGAAGTCGCCGAATCGAACTTGGCGTCCGTGCACATCCCGTAGACCTCCGAGGTCGAAGGGAAGACGATGTGCTTCTTATAGCGAACGCAGGCGCGGACGATCGGCAGATTCGCCTCGAAGTCGAGCTCGAAGACCCGAAGCGGCTCGCGCACATAGGTGGCGGGGGTGGCGATGGCGACCAGCGGCAGCACCGTATTGCATTTCTTGATGTGGTATTCGATCCACTCCTTGTTGATCGTGATGTCGCCTTCGAAGAAGTGGAAGCGCTTTTCCGGCAGCAGGTCCTCGATGCGCTCGCTCTGCATGTCCATGCCGTAGACCTCCCAATCGGTCGAGGCGATGATGCGCTGCGACAGATGGTGGCCGATGAAGCCGTTGACGCCGAGGATCAGTATTTTTGGCATGATCAGTCGTTTTGATCCGGCCTGGCCGCCGGTTCCTGCGCGCCGATTCTACCGGGAACCGCCGCGGCATGCGCCGCCCGCCATTGCGCGAATGCGCCCGCATTCACGATCGCGTCGTCGATCTCGAGCTCAAGGATCTGGAGCATTCCGCCCCCTCCGCAGCGCACGGCGATACGCCCGTCAGCGACATCGAACGCCGGCGCGATGACGGCCGGCGTCGTGGCGTCGAGCAGTCGGGTCCGCAAAAGCCGCGCCGGACGGCCGGCGATCAGCGTGCGCGCGCCGGGGTAGGGCGGGGCGACGGCACGCACCAGATTGTGGATGGCAACGGCGCTCTTGGCCCAGTCGATGAGGCCGTCTTCGGGCTTGCGGCCGCCGAAGTACGAGCTCTTGCCCGGATCCTGCGGAATTCTCGGCGCCGTCCCTGCCAGCAGCAAAGGCAGCGCCCGATCAAGCGTCATTTCGGCCGCGACCGTGACCTTGACGAATACGTCGCCGGCGACGTCGTCCGGCAGAATCGGAACCGCCGTCTGCGCGACGATGTCGCCGTTGTCAGGTTTGTCGGCCATATAGTGCAGCGTCGCGCCGGTCTCGCGCTCGCCGTGGATGATCGCCCAGTTGACCGGCGCGCGGCCGCGATACTTCGGGAGCAGCGAGCCGTGCATGTTCAGCGATCCGCGCGGCGCCAGCGCGAGCAGCGTCGGCGCCAGCATCCGCCGGTAATAAAACGAAAAAATGAAGTCCGGACGCGCGGCGGCCACGCGCGCGACGACATCCGCCGCATTCGGATCATCGGGCGCGATCGTTGGAATTCCGTACTCGGCGGCGGTGCGTGCGACGCTGCCGAACCAGATCGTCTCGCCGAGGCTGTCGTCGTGGGTGACCAGCAGCGGGACGTCGACGCCGTGCGCCAGCAGCACCTTCAGACAGCGCACGCCCACATTGTGATAGCCGAATACGACAGCGCGGGTCATGGTGGATGCGGCAGGACGTGGCCGATTCGGGGCCGCGCGCTTCAGCGCAGCGAATCGCCGGCCCGGACCGCGGCATCCGGTGCGGACTCGGCGCTTTCCAGCACGGCCTGCACGGTGAAGCGTGGACGGTCGCGCACCTGCTGGTAGATCCTGCCGACGTACTCGCCGATCAGGCCGACGCCGAACAGCATCATGCCGATCAGGAAAAAGGCGAGGATGTCCCGATCCCAGAGGGTCGCCAGTCCCTCGCGCCAGCCGGAGAGCACCAGGCGTTCGACGATGACGACCAAGTAGGTTACCAGCGCGACGGCCGAGACGAGCATGCCGAACATCGAGAACAGCTGCAACGGCACCAGCGAAAAGCCGGTGATCAGGTCGAAGTTGAGCCGTATCAGCTTGTACAGCGAATACTTCGACTCCCCGGCGGCGCGCTCCGCATGGACGACCTCGACCTCGGTCGGATTGTGTGCGAACGTGTAGCCGAGCGCCGGGATGAAGGTGCTGACCTCGCGCGCCGAAGCGATCGTTTGCACGATGTCGCGACTGTAAGCACGCAGCATGCAGCCCTGGTCGGTCATCTTGATCCGGGTGATGCGTTCGCGGATGCGGTTCATCGCCTTCGATGCCCAGCGGCGCCACCATGAATCCTCGCGCGACAGCCGGATGCTGCCGACGTAATCGTGGCCGCGATCCATCGCGGCCAGCAGCTTCGCGATTTCCTCAGGAGGGTTCTGCAGATCGGCGTCCAGAGTGACGACGCGGCTGCCGCGGCTCTTTTCGAAGCCCGCGACGATGGCCATGTGCTGGCCGTAGTTGGCATTGAACAGCACCACGCGCGTGACATCGGGACGGCGCAGAAACTGGTCTTTGAGCAACGCCGCGGAGGTGTCGCGGCTGCCGTCGTCGATGAATATCACCTCATAAGGCACGCCCAGCCGGTCGAGCGCGACATACAGACGCCCGAAAAGCGCCGGCAGCCCGGCCGCTTCGTTGTAGACGGGAACCACCACCGAAAGCTGCGGCACGCCCATCGCTATTTTCCCGCCGCCGCGATGATCGCGGCTGCAGTCTCGCATACGCGGTCGATGTCCGCTTCCCGAAGCCGGGTATGCAGCGGCAGGGTCACGGTCTCGCGCGCGATGCGCTCGGCGTTTGGATGCTGGCCTTCCCGGCCGCCGAAACGCCGGCCGAGAGTGCAAAGATGCAGCGCCTCGTACGACACGCCGGTCCCGATGCCGCGCGCCTCCATTGCGTTCCGGAAGCCGTAGCGATCGATCGTCAATCGCTCTAGCGGCAGGAGGATCGAGAACATGTTCCAGGAATGACCGTCGTCGTTACCGGCCGGCCGCGGCGGCAGCACGCAGGCTGGATCGGTCGCAAAGCGGGCGAAATAGCGGTCGACCAGCCCGCGGCGCGTGGCCAGAAACTCCGGCAGACGCTCGATCTGCGCATAGCCGATGCGAGCGTTGACATCCGGCAGGTTGAACTTGCCGCCGGGAAACGCGACGTCGCGCGTGCGGTCGGGCAAGTGGCTGATGCCGTGGAAGCGAAGTGTCTCGACACGGCGCGCTTCGTCCTGCGCGTTGACGACCAGCGCGCCACCTTCGATCGACGTCGCGTTCTTGTTCGGATGAAAGCTGAAGGTGACGATGTCGCCAGCGACACCGACGTTCTGTCCGCGCCAGCGCGAGCCCAGCACCAGCGCCGCGTCCTCGATCACGCGAAGGCCGTTCCTTTTTGCCAGCGCGTAGAGAGCGTCGAGATCGACCAGCGCGCCGGGAAAATGGGTCGGAATGATCGCCTTGGTCCGGGGCGTGATCGCCGCCTCGACTTGCGCGAGGTCGATGTTGCGCGTGACCAGATCGCAGTCGACGAATACCGGCGTCGCGCCGACTTTGGCGATCATGTTGAGCACGGTGAAAAAGCTTTGCGCACCGGTGATCACTTCGTCGCCGGGGCCGACGCCGCAAAGCTGCAGCGCGACCTCGATCGCCGCAGTCGCAGAGGTCAGCACGCGAACCGGCCGACCGCCGCAGAACCCTTCGAGCTGCCGTTCGAAGCGGGTGACCCAGGGCCCGCTGGTGATCTGGCCGGAGCGCAGGACCTCGGCTACGCCGGCGATCGTCGCTTCATCCAGATCGGGGCCGGCGAATTTGAGATAGGCGGCCTGCGCCGGCTGCTCGCGCGCGCTCATTGCACCATTCCTTCAGCTCCTCGCGACCAGCCAGACGCCCAGCACGATGAAGCCGATGCCCAGCCAGCGCATGAAGCCCACGTCTTCACCAAACAGATAATAGGCGGCGATCGCGTTGATCACATAGCCCAGCGACAGCATCGGATAGGCGATCGACACCGGCACGCGGGAGAGCCCGAGTATCCATACGATAAGGCTGAAGCCGTAACAGATGACGCCGCTGATGAAATGCGGCTCGGTCGCCATCCTGCCGAATTCGCCGGTCCAGTTGGCGCGGGTCAGCGTGATGACGCCCAGCGTATTGGTCCCGGCCTTGAGCAGCAGCTGCGCGATCGCGTTCAGCAGCACGCCGGTAATCAGAAACGAAAATCCGGACAGGTTCATTGCTGGCCGGTATCGCTGGAATGCATCGGCACTCGTTCCTTTACGTTGATTTGCTCGTCGGCGCTCAACGGCGGCTGACGATTACGCGGCGCGGGTCGCGGCCGAGCTCCCGCATCGGCACGCCCTCGCGCAGCAGCATCTCGTACAGGTCAACCTGCATGATCGCATACGCCTGGGTTTCCCGGTCCCAGCGCTGCTTCCACTCCCCCAGCGTCGCCACCGCCTTGTCAGGCTCGACGGCGAGCCCCATCGTCAGCTCGTCCAGATGCGCGACAGGCGTCACCGTGCGCCCGAGGTACCACGGCAGCGTTTGATCGTACATCCTGACCGAATAGAACGGCGCGTCGGCGGCGATCGGCCCGTGCTGGCTGACGACGCGGGAAAGAATCGGCGCGGCCGAGCGCGACTCGGCGAGCTCGTCGTGGCCGGTCAGCACCACCAGCGCAGCAAGCAGCGTGGTCAGCGCCACCGCCAGTATCGCCGCGGTGCGCCTGCCGCCGTTGAGCCACCAGAGCGCCGCGACGCCGCCGGCCAGGGCGACCGCGGACGCCGCAGCGAGCCACCGGCCGTAGGCCAGCAGCGGAGGCAGCGGCTGGTGCTCGTCGGCGAAGTGCTGCGCGATGGCGTCGAAGCCGAAGCCGATCGCCAGCATGCACGCGCCGGTGGCGACGACCAGCGGCAAGGTCAGCCAGATCAGCGTGCGCTCGCGCAACGCCGCCAGCTGGACCCCGATGACCAGTGCTAGCGCCGGAAAGATCGGCAGTATGTACGAAGGCAGCTTCGAGCTCGACACGCTGAAAAAGACAAAGATGAACGCCGACCAGACGAGCGCGAAGCGCTGCCAGCTGAAACCGTTGCTGTCGACGGCCGGCGCCGTCCACATTCGCGGCGCCGTCCAGGCGAACACCGTCAGCCACGGCAGAATCCCGACCGCAAAGATCGGAATGAAATACCACCATGCGCCTTCGCGGTGATGCTCGTTGGTGAGAAAGCGTTCGAAATGCTCGTGGATGAAAAAGAAATGGAAGAATTCCGGATTGGCGAGCGACACGGCGATGAACCATGGCGCGGCGATCAGCGTGAACAGCAGCAGGCCGCCAACAGGATGCAGGCGCCGCCACACGGCCCAGTCGCGGGTGAGCAGCGAATAGAGAAAAAGCGACGCACCGGGCAGGACGACGCCGATCAGCCCCTTCGACAGGACGGCCAGCGCGAGCGCCGACCAGGCGATCAGCATCCACATTCGTCGTTCGCGCTCCACCGCCGTGCCCCGCTGTGCGAGAAGCAGCGCGCCGAATCCGACGCTCATCCAAAAGGTGAGTCCCGCGTCCAGGGTCAGGATGTGCGCGTTGAGCACATACCATACGCATCCGCCGAGCGCCGCCGCGCTGTACAGCCCGAGACGTGGACCGCCGAGGCGAAGGCCGACATAGCCGATGAACAGCACGCCGGCGAATCCGGCGAGCGCGGGCCAAAGACGCGCCGTCCAGTGATGAATGCCGAACGCCTCGTAAGCAGCGGCGGTCAGCCAGTATTGCAATGCCGGCTTCTCGAAGTACTTGATGCCGTCCAGGCGAGGAGTCAGCCAGTCGCCACCGGCCACCATTTCGCGCGGTATTTCAGCGTAGCGGCCTTCGTCGGGATGGATCAGTCGGCGGTAGTCGAGACTGGCAAACCAGATCAGCGCGAACATGAGGACGAGTGCGATCAATGCAGACCGCCAAAGCACGGCGTCGGGCGATCGAACGATGGAGTCGATGGAGGCGGGCATCGGGCTTGGTCCCCGCATCAAGCCGGGGCGAGCGCGATTTTACCCGTTCGCCGCGCCGACGAGGGACGCGGGCGTTCGCGATTGCTTTCAGCTCGCGGACGTCGGCTTGCCGCTGAGTCGCCGATTCGCTAACATGCGGCCATGTCCGATCTCCAGTTTGCGGTTCGATTCAGTGCGCGTTGTCGCGGCGATGCTCACGCGGCCCGCCGCGCGCGCTAGCCCGGCCTGACGGACAGGTCACGACGAGCCGCCAGGAAGCCGCTGGCGGCTTTTTTATTGCGAAATGAAGATGTCGACCTCGCTTCGACTGTACGACAACTACACGCGGACCCTGCGCACGTTCGAGCCGCTGCAGGCCGGAGCGGCCGGCCTTTATACCTGCGGGCCGACCGTGTACGACTATCAGCACATCGGAAATTTTCGCACCTTCCTGTTCGAAGACATCCTGAAGCGCGTGCTCGAATGGAACGGCTACCGCGTGCGTCACGTGATGAATGTCACGGATGTCGGTCATCTGACTTCCGACGCCGACACCGGCGAAGACAAGATGGAGAAGGGCGCGCGGCGCACCGGACGCAGCGCGTGGGAAATCGCCGAGCTGTATACCGCGTCGTTCGTCGAGGACATGCAGCGGCTCAACATCGAGCCGCCGACGGTGCTCTGCCGCGCGACCGACCACATCGGCGAGCAGATCGAGTTCATCGCCGACATCGAAAAGAACGGCTATACCTATCGCACCTCCGACGGCGTCTACTTCGACACCAGCAAGCAGCCCGACTACGGCTATCTGGCGCGTCTGGACAAGGCTGGCCTCGATGCAGGTCGCCGCGTCGATCTCGGTGAGAAAAAGAACGCGACCGACTTCGCGTTGTGGAAGTTCTCGCCGCCCGGCGAGAAGCGACAGATGGAATGGCCGAGCCCATGGGGCGTCGGCTTTCCCGGATGGCATATCGAATGCTCGGCAATGGCGCAGAAATACCTCGGCGACTATTTCGACATCCATTGCGGCGGCGAGGACCATATTCCGGTTCACCACACCAACGAAATCGCTCAAACCGAAGCCCGCGTCGGGACGCGTCTGGCCAATTTCTGGATGCACGGCTACTTCCTGCTGTCGAACGACGCGAAAATGGCGAAGTCGGGCGGCGAGTTCCTCCGCATCCAGGCGCTGATCGATCGAGGTTACGACCCGCTGGCCTATCGCTATCTGTGCCTGACCGCGCACTATCGCAGCCAGCTCAATTTCACCTGGGATGCACTGGACGCGGCGACCGTCGGCCTCGACCGGATGCGCCGCGCCGTGCATGCGCTTCCCGCCGGCGGCGAGCCCGATCCTTCGTACCGCGAGCGCTTCACCCGCGTCATCAACGACGACCTGAACATTCCGAAGGCGCTGGCGATCGCCTGGGACCTGCTGCGCGGCGATCTTCCCGATCGAGCGGTGACGCGGGCGACATTGCTCGCGTTCGATCGTATTTTCGGCCTCGGGCTCGAGGCCTGGCGGCCGCCGGTCGAGACGGTGCCCGAAGCGGTCAATGCGCTCGCAGCGGCCCGCGCCGCCGCGCGCACGGCCAAGCAGTGGGCGGAAGCGGATCGCCTGCGGGCCGAATTGCATGCGGCCGGATGGGAGATGGAAGACCGCGGCGATGGCTACCTGCTGAGACGCAGGTAGCGCCGCGCGTGCAGGCTGGCCACCACCCGATCGAAGCATGAAACTCGCCACGCTCAAGGACGGCAGCCGCGACGGACGGCTGGTCGTCGTGTCGCGCGACCTAGCGAGCGCGATAGCGGTGCCTGAAATCGCGCCCACGCTGCAAGCCGCTCTCGACGACTGGGACGCAGCGCACGCGCTTCTTGCCGAAGTGTACCGGCGGCTGAACCGGGGCGAGATCACCGACACGATGCCGTTCGATCCGGCGCTCGCGCATTCGCCGCTACCCCGCGCCTACCAGTGGGCGGATGCCTCCGCGTACGTCAACCATGTCGAGCTGGTGCGCAAGGCGCGAGGTGCAACGATGCCCGCCGAGTTCTGGACCGACCCGCTGATGTATCAGGGCGGTTCCGACAGCTTCATCGGCCCGCGCGACGACATCGTCTGCGCCGACGAGGCATTCGGCATCGATCTGGAAGCCGAGGTCGCGGTGCTCACCGCCGATGTGCCGATGGGCACGACTGCGCAAGCGGCGTCGTCGTCGATTCTCTTGCTGATGCTGGTCAACGATGTGAGTCTGCGCAATCTGATTCCCGGTGAGCTGGCCAAGGGCTTCGGCTTTTTTCAGGGGAAACCCGCGTCGGCCTTCTCGCCGGTGGCGGCAACGCCCGACGAGCTGGGCTCGGCCTGGCGCGACGGCAGGGTACATCTGCCGCTGCTGACCTTCGTCAACGACGTGCTTCTCGGCCGCCCGAACGCGGGCGTCGACATGACGTTCAATTTTCCGACCTTGCTCGCGCACGCCGCCCGGACGCGCGAGCTCGAAGCGGGCAGCATCGTCGGCTCGGGCACGGTATCAAACAAGGAAGACGGCGGGCCCGGTCGCCCGGTCGCGCAAGGCGGCGCGGGCTATGCCTGCATCGCCGAGCAGCGCACGGTGGAAACGCTGCGCGACGGCAAGCCCAGCACGCCGTTTCTGCGCTTTGGCGACCGCGTGCGGATCGACATGCAGGACGCTGCCGGGCAATCGATCTTCGGCGCGATCGATCAGCGGGTGCGGCGGGCGGATTGACCGGCGCGTTGTCGCCGAGCGGCGATCCTCGCTCGGATCAATATAGTCGTTCGACCGGGCCGGAATAGAGCACGGGCCCGGTCGGCAGGCCGGTCGGTGATCCGCCGCGAGGCTCGAGACTGACCGCGAGCGCGGGGATGTTCTGCAGCGCCGTACCCGCTTCAACCGGCAGCGCGATCTGCACGACGCCGGACGCCGGCACGAGGCCCAGCGAGCGCGGGTTGCCCGCCGCCGGCAGCGCCCAGAGTTGCAACGATCGATCGGCGCCGGGCGAGACCGGGGCCACCGCCTTGATCGTCAGCAGGCGCCCGTTGCGGTCCGCCGAGGCCACAAATGCGGGCTTGGCGTCCTGCCCGGCAAGGACGACGACCAGCGTGGCCGCCGGACGTTCGAGCGGCGGCGCCAGCAGCACCAGCGCCAGCGCGATCGCCGTCGCGAATCCAGTCAAGGCAAGGCCGCGCCACAGGCTGACCGTTGCCCAAACGGTGCGCCGCTCGGGCGTTGATCCGGCGGCTCGATCGATGCGGGCGAGAATTGCCGACCAGACGCGCGCCGGCGGTTCGACGGGCATCACGCTTTGGGCGAGTGGCGACAGACGATCCTCCCAGCCGCGTATCGCGGCATCCAGCACCGCATCGCCGCGCGCCAGACGGGCGAAGCGGGCGCGAGCCCGCGCCGAAAGCGTGCCCAGCACATACTGTGCGGCCAGCGCATCGGCGCGTTCGGGTGTCCGGTAGTTCATCGTGGTCGGCCGATGTCGGTGTCGCTTCCGCGCTCAGCGATGGATGCCGGCGCCGTCGAGGCAGGTCTTCAGACGCTCCAATCCGCGCCTGATCCATGACTTCACCGTGCCCAGCGGCTGCTTGAGGTGCCGCGCGAGCTCCGAGTGGGACAGGCCCTGATAGAACGCCAGCGCGATTGCCTGTTTCTGTCCGGCGTCGAGCGCCTCGACGCAGCGCCTGACGGCGCCGGCCTCGGCGCCGCTCAGCAGCAGGTCCAGCGGCAGCGGGCTTCGATCGGCAATCGTCATGGCGTGGTCCTCGTCGTCGATGCTTACCGTGTCGACATCGTGCTTGCGCAGCCGGTCGAGACAGCGATTGCGCACAATGCTGGTCAGCCACGTCAGAGGCTGGCTCCTGGCCGCGACGTAGGAGCCGGCGTGATGCCATACGTTGACGAAGCTCTCCTGCAGCACCTCCTCCGCGGCTGCCGATTCACGCAATATACGCACCGCGACCCCATACAGATGCGGCGAGGTCAAGCGATAAAGCTGTTCGAACGCCGCCTGATCGGCCAGCGCCGTGCGCGCGAGGAGCTCCATCAGGCGCGCGCTGCGCTCGAGCTGCTGCGCGGGATCGGCGATCATCAGCGCTCCGGCGCTTGCGCGACGACGCGGTCATCCGGCATGGCGGCGATCCTTGCGCCACAGCACGTCTTCGCGCTCGGCGCTGCGATTGAGCACGCGCGCCAGTACGAACAGCAGGTCGGATAGCCGGTTCAGATATTTTCGCGCCGGCTCGCTCACCGAATCGGTCTGCGCGAGCCGCACCAGCGCCCGCTCGGAACGCCGGCAGACGGTGCGCGCGACGTGCGCCACACTGGCGGCGCGCGTCCCGGCCGGCAGGATGAATTCCTTCAGCGGCTTCAAATTTGCGTTGAAGTGCTCGACCGCTGACTCGAGCCGTTCGACGTGCGCGTCGCTTACCGCGTTGTAGCCGGGAATCGACAGCTCACCGCCCAGGTCGAACAGATCGTGCTGCACATCGGTCAGGCAGTCGGCGACCGCTGGCGGCAGATCCTCGGCGAGGAGCACGCCCAGGTTCGAATTGAGTTCATCGACCGCGCCGATGGCGTCGATGCGCGGGGAGTCCTTGGACACGCGCGAACCATCGCCGAGCCCGGTCGTTCCGGCATCGCCGGTCCGAGTGACGATTTTCGATAACCGGTGGCCCATCGCTTCCCGTGCCCGTGGCGAATCTGGGAGCGGCCAGCATAGTGAATTCGCTGCACCGGAGCAAGCCGGTATCGCCAGGCGCATCGCCCACGGGCATCAAGCGCCGCCCTCGCAATTGTGTTTTCGGATGGATTGGTTACCATGTCGCTGCGGTGTTCGAAGACTGCGCCGCACGGTCCGCGATGCCCAAGCCCAGCCCTTACGAGCACGGTCTAGACAAGAACGCCGCCAATTACGCGCCGCTGTCCCCGATCTCGCTGATCGCGCGCACGGCCTACACGTATCCGCAGCAGATCGCGGTCATTTACGGCGACCGACGCCTGACCTGGAAGGAAACGTACGCACGCTCGCGGCGCCTTGCCTCGGCGCTGGTGCGCGCCGGCGTCGGACCAGGCGAGACGGTCGCGGTGATGGCGGCGAATACGCCGGAGATGGTCGAAGCGCATTTCGGCGTGCCGATGAGCGGTGCCGTTCTCAATACGCTCAATACGCGCCTGGACGCCGAAGCGATCGCATTCATGCTCGGCCACGGCGAAGCGAAGGTCCTGCTGACCGACACCGAATTCTCGCCTGTCGTCGGCGCGGCGCTGCAAAAGCTCGATCAAAAGCCGATGGTCATCGACATCGCAGATCCGACCGGACCGGGCGGCGCCAGACTCGGCCAGCTGGACTACGAGGCATTCATCGCAGGCGGAGACCCGGGCTTCGACTGGCAATTGCCCGCGGACGAATGGTCGGCGATCGCGCTCAATTACACGTCGGGCACGACCGGCAATCCGAAGGGCGTCGTTTACCATCATCGTGGCGCCTACCTGAATGCGCTGTCCAACATCATCGACTGGGGCATGCCGCGGCATTCGGTCTATCTGTGGACCCTGCCGATGTTCCATTGCAACGGCTGGTGCTTTGCCTGGACGATGGCCGCCAACGCCGGTACCAACGTATGCCTGCGCAAGGTCGAGGCCAAGCCCGTCCTCGATGCGATCCGCGCGCATCGGGTAACGCACTACTGCGGCGCGCCGATCGTGCATGCGATGCTGATCAATGCGCCGGCGGAGTGGAAGCAGGGGATTACGCATCAGGTCAGCTGCCTGGTCGCGGCCGCGGCGCCGCCGGCTTCGGTGATCGAGGGCATGCAGTTGATGGGATTCGACATCACGCACGTCTATGGCCTGACCGAAACCTACGGCCCGGCTTCGGTGTGCGCCAAGCACGCGGAGTGGAGCACGCTCGACGTCAGCGCGCAGGCCGAGCGCAACGGCCGCCAGGGTGTGCGCTATACCTGCGAGGAAGGCATGACCGTGATGGATCCCGAGACGATGACGGTGGTCCCGCGCGACGGCGAAACGATGGGCGAGATCATGTTTCGCGGCAATATCACTATGAAGGGCTACCTGAAGAATCCGACGGCGACCGAAGAAG
>DATBBM010000098.1:0-4141 GCA_036270955.1 Casimicrobiaceae bacterium
GCGCCGGTAAACGTCGATCGCATGCTCCCAGTCGCCTTTCGCCTCGAGCTGTTCGCCGAGTCGCATCAAGGTGCGCACGAAGCGCGCGCGCAGCGCGTCGCGCGGCTTGGCGATCCACGGATGCTCGTCGGCGCCGAGCAGCGAACCGGGATATGCGTCGAGAACGCGCGCCGCGAGCCGCTCGGGCGGCGTCCCAGCACCGTTGCCACGGCTGCCGGGTTGCGCAGCATCGAACGCCGCTTCGAGCGCCCAGACGTCGGTCCACACCAGCGAGCGCGCGAGCGAGAGCTTGCCCGCCGACAGTACCAGGGCGTTCTCGACGTCGAGCAGCTTCCGAAGGCGAAACAGCGTCGAATCGAACGAAGTCTTCGCCGCCGCCCCGTCGGCGTCCGGCCAGAGCGACGCCGTCAGCTGCTGGCTGTCGACGTTGACGCCTCCGAGCGCCACCAGGAGCTTCAGCAGATCGAGCGGCCGCTGCTGCGCCTTGCCGGTGAACTTGACCGGCTGTCCGTCGCGGGCGAGCTCGAATCCGCCGAGCAAGCGGATGCGCAGGCGGAACGGCCAATCGGCGCTGGCGTCGGCTGGCGCAACCAGCGCGTTGCGCTCGATCAGAGTTTGCACGAATTCGGTTTCGATACCGTGCCGGAGCGCGTAGTCGGCAAGCCGCGCTGCGAGGTCCGGGCGGCTTCGCATGAAGACGAATTGGCCTTGGGCCCGGTAACCGGCGAGCACGGCGGCAAGCCGCTCCGAGACCCGTTGCGTTTCGCCGGCTTCGAAGTCGACCTCGATCTGCAGCAGCTCGCGCCGCTGCTCGAACGCAGCGCGCTCGAATTCAGGCGCCAGCGCGGTCGCTTCGTCCGCGGCGCGCAACGCACCGTCCCAATCGCCGGTCGCGGCACGAGCCTGCGTGGCGCGGGCGAGGAAATGCGGCAATTGCAGCAATGGAATACTGAGCTCGCGGGCGAGCGCGAGCGCCCGCTCGCCGTCCTGCAGCGACGCCTCGGGATGGCCGACCCGCTGCTCGAGCATCGAGCGGACGTGATAAAAATACGGCCACTGCATGCGGCGGACCGGCGACAGGCCGCGCTCCATCTGCTCCAGCAGCGCCTTCGCGGCCGCGTGGTCGCCCTTGTTGACCAGCGCCGATGCGTCGGCATGGTCGATCTCGAACATATAAGCTTCGAGACCGTAACGCTCGGCGATCGTGCGAGCCTCGGTCATCACCGCCGTCGACTCGCCGTAGCGCCCGTTGATGTAGTGCCAGAACGACAGGTGCGTGCGCCACCACACCTGCATCAACGGCGTGACTTCCGCCCGGCCAAGGATCGGCTCGATGCGACCGACCAGGGCAGCGGCCGACTCGCCTTCGGTCTTCCAATTGATGTAATTAAACAGCACCGAAGCGGCCATCACACGAAGGTTCAAGTCGCTTTCGTCGTCGATCAGCTCGTCTAGCCGTTGCGCGCGACGCGCGAGGTTGGCGTTCTCGGGCTCGCGCAGCAGCAGCCCGATCACCCAGGCGGTGTACGCCCGCAGCTCGCTTTCGGCATCGAGCATCGGCGCGCCATCCGCCAGCAGGCGATCGAACTCGGGCAGCCAGCGATCGATCGGCGCGAAATTCGCCCACTCGTAGTAGTAGCCGGTCACGATGGTATTGAGCGACAGCGCCTGGCCGCGCAGATCGCCGGCATCGCGAAAGGCTTCGAACGCCCGCTCGAGCGCGGGACGGCCGCGTTCCGGCTGGACGAAGATCCACGCCCGGCCCTGCCAGTATTCGAGCCACGGATCGGCGGCACGCATGCTCGCCGGCAGCGCGTCGATCCAGTCCGACACCGCCTGGGCACGGCCCTGGCGTGCCCACTCGAGCGCGTGGGCGCGAATCAGCGAGCGCATCGACTCCCACTCGGCCGCGTCGCGGAACAGCGCCAGCGCATCGCTGACCTGTCCGCGCTCGGCGAGAAGCTCCGCGGCGCGCCGGGTCGCCTCTTTACGTTCGGGAACCGGAATGCGCTTGCGCAGCTCTTCGAGCAGGAACTCGCGGAACAGCGCGTGGTAGTGGTAGCTCGTCTCGGCGCCGCGGCGCCGGTCGGTGAACAGATGCCGGCGATACAAGTAGTCGAGCAGCCGCGGCACATCCTCGCTGCCGGTGAGCGCGATCGCCTCGGACTGCGTGAACGACGGCGGAATCGCGGTCAGCATCAGCGCGCGCTGGTTCTCGGGCTTGGCGCCGTTGAAGATCTCGCCCGCGAAATACTGAAAGATCGCGTCCTTGCCTTCGCCGAGCGACTGGTCGACCGTCGCGCCGCGGCGGCTCAGGTGTTCGCGCAGCAGGACGAGCGCCGCCATCCAGCCGTCGCTCTGCTGCTGGACGCGCTCCAGGTGCTCACGGTCGAGCTTCTGCTTGCCGAGTATCGCCTCGGCCTCCTCGGCGGTGCAGCGCAGCTCCGCCGGATCGATGTGCGCGATCTTGAGACTCGCCGCTAGCCGCGCGAACTCCGGCGGCGGATCGGTGCGCGAGACGACGACCAGCGTGATGCCTTCGGGAATCTCCTCCAGCCCGGACGCGAAAGCGGTTCGTCCCTCGGTCTTGACCCGCATCTCCTGGAAATTGTCGAACACGACGGCGCAGGGATTAGGCAGCACCGAAAAGAAATCCCGGAAGAAACTCCGTGCGAAGCGAGCAAGGTTCTGCTGCGGCTCGGGAGTGAACAGCGGCAGCGACGCCGCCGTCTTGCCCGCGATCTGGGCCGCCGCGGTGCGCATGTAATGCACGAAGGTAGCGGGATCGGCGTCGCCGCTGTCGGCCTGATACCAGACGTGAGGCAGATCGCGCGCCTCGAGGTAGCTCGCGACCAGCGTCGACTTGCCCGAGCCGGGCGGGGCCGATATCCAGACGATCGGGCGCGCCGCGGCTTCGTCGAGGAGCGAGAACAGACGCGGCCGTGGCAGCGCGTCGTAGAGCTTGGGCCGCGTCAGTTTGGCGAGAGCGGGCGAGCGAGCGGCCACGGATGCTGCGGGCGTGACAAGCGGGCCACCATACTACCGCTCGGCCGGAAACCCCGCCACGGCCCGCCGGAACGCATCGTTGCGGCCTAGATCGTTGTGATCGGCGCCCGCGTTGCGCTTCGCGCAGACGCCGAGTCGAAGCGGTGGCGCGGTCAGCGCGCCGCGCGCGACCCGCCGCGACAGCCGTTGAGGAACAGATTCACGACGTCGGCCGCCCAGGCATCGATCTCGGCGGAAGACATCGGCGCGCCGAAGCCCATCGCACGGCGCTGCGGCAGCGCGATGATCATGTAGAGAAACTGCTGGGCCGCGAACGCCGGGTTGGCCAATGCGAGCCTGTTGGCGCGGACTTCATCCTCGAGAATGCCGGCGATGAGCCGGATCGCCTCATCGGTGGCGCCGCTCGTGACCGCAGCCAGTCGCGGAAATCGTCCGGATTCCGCGACGATCATTCGATTCAGCGCGATCGCCTGTGGCGACAGCGCGGCGCGCAGGATGAGTCCTGCCAGCCGCCGCAGGATCTCATCGAGGTCGCCTTCGAGCAGCGGGATACCGGCGGGCGGGCGCAGGCCCTCGATGATGCGATGGACGACGGCCGTGAAAAGCGCTGGCTTGTCGGGGAAGCGATGGTAGAGCGTGCGCTTGGAAATCCGGGCGCGCCCTGCGACGGCTTCGATGCTGGTGGCGCCGTAACCGTGCGACAGGAACAGGTGCGTGGCAGCGTCGAGAATCCGCTCGCCGAGCTGTGCCGCCTGCTGCCGCGAAGGGCGGCCTCCGCGGCCGCCACCGGTAGTAAGTGCGGCGGCAGGCGCAGCGGACGCCGCCTTTCTGGTTCGAGCGCGCGGTGTCGACCCCGCGGCCGACCGCCTCATCGGGCGACGCGATCAGCGGCTATAGTCGTAGTAGTTGGATTCGGGCCGAGCCTGGTTGTAGTTGGATTCGGGCGGAGCCTGATCGTAGTAGTCCGCCGGCGGTGCGTAGTCGTATGGCCGTGCCGCCGTAGCCGCAGGCGGAGCGTAAGACTTCGCAGGCGGAGCGTAAGACTGTGGAGGTTGAGCGTAATTCTGCGCGGGCGGAGCGTAGGACTGCGCGGGCGGAGTGTAGGACGGTGCGGGTTGCGCGTAATAGCGCGCCG
>DATBBM010000099.1:0-17757 GCA_036270955.1 Casimicrobiaceae bacterium
CCCGGCGTCCGGACTCGGCGCGACGGCGTTGATCGAAGTGATATTGACGATCGCTCCGGATCCGCGCGCGATCATCCGACGTCCGACAGCGCGCGACACGATGAACGTTCCGACAAGATTGACGTCGATGACCTTGCGAAAATCCGCGACGCTGTGGTCGAGCAGCGGGCCAAATCGGACGATGCCCGCGTTGTTGACCAGTACCTCGGGAACATCCCCAAGCGCGTCGAGCATCGCTTCGACCGCGCGCTCGTCGGTCACGTCGGTCGCGTACGCCACGGCTTCAGGAAGCGATTGGGCCCGGGCCTTGGCGTTCTCGATGTCGGTATCGATCACGGCGATGCGGTAGCCATCGCGCGCAAGGCGTTGGGCGATCGCCGCTCCGATCCCGTTGCCCGCGCCGGTGACGAGCGCCGTTTTCATCTGCATCGTCTTGACCTCGCCGTAGTGTAGAGTTAAAGAGTATATTTATCAACGATGTCGCCAAAGTACCCGCGCGAATGCGCTTGAAACGGCGCTTTGGATAGCAGGAAGCCCAGCGCCAACGACCACACGATGCCATTGAACGTTTTCGAATCGCAGTCGGTGCAAGCGCGTCCGCAAGGAATTGCCACTGCGCTCGACGGTGGCTTCGGCGCCGAAATCAGCGGCATCGATCTCCGCCAACCGATATCGGAATCGTTGCGGGAACAGATTCTCACGGCATTCGCTGTCTATCATCTTCTGATCTTCCGCGGCCAGCAGCTCGGGAAGGATCGCATGGGGGAAATCGCGGCGATGTTTGGCGAAGTCGAAGGTAACGTGTTTCGCAATCCTGACGGGTCGACGCTCGAGGCCATCCATCAGATCTCCAACCTCGATGCGGCAGGCAGACCCGCGGAGAATCCGTATCTCAAGTCGAATTATTTCTGGCACAGCGACAAGGCCTATTTGCCAGTCCCCGCACTGCTGACCATGCTTCATGCCGTCGAATTGCCGCCCTCGGGGGGCGACACGCAGTTTGCCGACATGATCCAGGCCTATGCGTCTCTGAGCGATGAGGCGAAGCAGCAGATCGCCGGCCTTCGGGTCATGCACAGCCTCGAATACATGCGCCTTAGCACCGGCGACCGCCCGCCGACCGACGAGGAGAGACTTGCGGCTCCGCCGGTTGTGCATCCGTTGGTCAGGACGCATCCTGAAACCGGCGAGAAGAGTCTTTTCCTCGGCATGTACTGCTCCCACGTTGTAGGCATCGACCGTGCCGCGGGGCGCGCGCTTCTCGATCGGCTGCTCGCGCATGCGACGCAACAGAGCTTTGTCTATACGCAGCGGTGGCTGCCCGGTGACCTGGTCATCTGGGACAATCGTTGCCTTCTCCACCGCGCGGTTGCCAACTACGACATGGCGGCGAACAGGCGAGTGTTGCTGCGCCTGGTGGTCAAGGGTAGCGTTGCACCCTGACCGAATGCCGGCGGGGACAGCCGCGTCCGGATTCCCAGCTCGCATGGCCGACGCCAACGCGTCGGTGTTCCAATTATGTTGCCGATCGAACCGTCCGGCGCGGTGATTGAATGACCTGGAGGAACGTCGATGAGAATCGGTAAATTCATGTGCCTGGCTGCAGGCACGATGCTCCTGGCGGCAAGTCTGCCCCGGTATGCCGCCGCGCAGACGCGAATCGTGATGGCCGGGTCGTCGTCCGGCGGCACCGCCCATCTGTATTTCGCTTCGCTCGCGCCGATGCTCAACAAGTACATTCCCGGCATGGAAGCAAGCGCGCGCACCGGCGGCGCGGTGGAGAACATCGCGCTGCTCGAGCGCGGCGGCGTTCAGATCGCCGTGGCGGGCCCGGGCGATGCGCAGGCGGTCCTCGGCAAGGAAGGGCTGGCCAAAACGAGAATTCGGACGCTGTTCGCGATGTTCCACATTCCGTTTCACATTGTCGTGCCGAGGGATTCGCCTATTCACTCGTTCGCCGATCTGAAAGGCAAGCGGGTATCGGTCGGCATCCGTGCCGGCGGCGAGGCCAACCTCTTCCTGCGCCTGATCGAGCTCTACGGAATGAAGGAGAGCGACTTCCACCTCGAGTTCCTCGGCAAGGGCGAGGGCACGAACGCGTACAAGGACGGCGCCGTCGATGCCCTGACCTTTCTGTGCCCGCTGCCCTGCCCCGTCGTTACCGAGCTCGCGACGCATCCGCGCGGCGTTCGGCTGGTGCCGTTCTCCGACGAGGAAATCGCAAAGATTCGCGCCAAGTACGAGTGGTACAGCCCTTATACGATCGAGAAAAGCTGGTATACCAATGCGATGAAGGACGAAGCGAAGGACACGCGCACGTTCACCGAGTGGATCTACGTCGCGACGCGCGATGACTTTCCGGAGGAAACCGCTTATCAAATTGCCAAAGTCCTCGGCGACAAGCACGACGAGCTGGCCGCCGCGTTCAAGGCCGCCAATTCATCCACGGCGGAGAACACCGCGAAATATCCGGGATTCAAGCTCCATCCGGGGACTGAGCGGTACCTGCGGGAAAAGGGCCTGATCAAATGAGGCGGAGCGCTGCATCGACCTGAACGAGCTCCCGTTGCAGACCGACGACGTGCCCGCGGGACGCACCGGGTTCGAGCGCGGTGTAGGCTCGATCGCCAAGGCGATCGCGCTCGCCATGGCAGCCTTCCAGCTGTTCACCGCGATCACCGTCAACTTCTCTCCGATGGTCCAGCGCAGTGTGCATCTCGGCTTCGCGCTGAGCCTCCTGTTCCTGGTTACGCCGACGCGGCCCGGCTCGGGGCCGCGTGACTTGGCCGCCCGATGCGTGGCGGCGATCGCGAGCATCATCGTGACGCTCTACGCCGCGATCGAATTCACCAATCCCGGTATCTTCCGGGCGATCGATCCGACGACCACCGACATAGTGCTCGGCTCGGTCCTGGTCGTGCTGCTCACCGAGGCGACTCGCCGCACCGCGGGGGCTTCGCTCGCGATCATTGCGATGTCCTTCTTCGCCTACGCCTTCATCGGCCCATGGCTCCCGGGTCTGCTCGGACATCCCGGCTTCAGCTATTCGGAGGTGATCTCCTCGATGTACGTCCGGCTGGAGGGTATTTTCGGCACCGCGCTCGGCGCCAGCGCCACCTACGTGTATGTATTCATCCTGTTCGGTGCGTTCATGATGCGCATGGGCGGCGGCGATTTTTTCATCAAGCTTGCTCAGGCCCTGGTCGGAAACACGCGCGGTTCTGCCGGCAAGGTCTCGATTTTCGCCAGCGCGCTGTTTGCCACCATCACGGGTACGGGTCCGTCGAACGTCGCCGCAGTCGGCATCGTCACGATCCCGACGATGATCCGAAACGGTTACCGCCCCCGGATGGCGGCGGCGCTCGAAGCGGCGGCGTCGGTCGGCGGGCAGATTACCCCGCCGATCATGGGAGCGTCCGCGTTCATCATGGCCGACCTGCTCGGCGTCCCGTATTACGAGATCGCAATGGCGGCCCTCCTCCCGGCCATCTTGTATTTCGTGTCGCTGTTCGTGACCGCAGATCTCGAGGCGGCTCGCCACGGCCTGAAGGGCATGCGGCGTGCCGACATGCCGTCGCTGCACACGACGCTGCTCGAGGGCTGGCATTTTCTCGTTCCCGTCGCGGTACTAATCTATTTCCTCGCGATAGCGCAGGTTTCGCCGGGACGCGCCGGCGCGTGGGCAACCGTGTCGTTCGTACCGATCTGGCTCGCGCGCGAGCTGTACGCGCGGCGGCGGATCAATGTGAAGGAAGTGATCGCTGCATTGGACGAATCGTCCCGCTCGGCGGTCATGATCGCGGTCGCCTGCGCGATCGTGGGCATAGTCATGAACGTCACCGATCTGACCGGCCTCGGGCTCAAGTTCACCTCGCTCATCCTCGGTTACTCCAACGGCTCGTTGATCATGCTGCTGGCGCTGACCGCGCTTGCCGCGATTCTGCTCGGCACCGGGCTGCCGACGACTGCGACTTATCTGATCTGCGCGATCCTCGTCGCACCGGCACTGTCCAAAATGGGCGTGCCGCTGCTGACCGCGCATCTGTTCGTCTTCTATTTCGGCGTGGTGTCCGACCTGACTCCGCCGACCGCCGTGTCGTGCTACGTGGCCGGGGCGATTGCGGGAGAATCAGGGATGCGCGTCGCATTTTCCGCGAGCCGCGTCGCTCTGCCCGCGTTGATCGTGCCGTTCATGTTCGTCTATTCGCCCGCACTGCTGCTCAAGGGCTCGGCGCTGGATGTGATTGTCGCCGGCGTCCCAGCGCTGCTTGGGCTGCTCTCGATGTCGGTGGCGCTGATCGGCTACTGGATAGGCCCTTTGCGCCTTTGGGAGCGTGCACTGGCGCTCGTCGCCGGCGCTCTGCTCGTTTTTCCGGGGCTGGTGTCGGATGGCTTCGGCATCGCCTTGATGGTAATCATTGCGATCAGCAGCTCGCGGCGTCGTCGCGCGGCATTGATCACCCGCGGAAGCGCGACGCCACCGTAGCATGCCGACGAATCTCATCCTGACCGGCGGTCACACGCATCGGTTTGATATCGCCGCACCGGCCCTCGCCGCGCTGTTAAGCGAACAGGGAATCGAATCTGAAGCTACCGATGACATCGAAGCGGGACTGGCGACGCTCGGCGAATCCGGTCCCGATCTGATCACCGTTTACGCCTTGCGATGGAGCATGGCGACAGGCGACAAATACGCGCCGCACCGCGCGCGCTGGGCGTTCACGCTGTCCGCCGACGGACGTGCCGCGATCGAATCGCATCTCGCGCGCGGCGGCGGTTTGCTCGCGCTGCACACGGCTCTCATATGCTTTGACGACTGGCCGGGCTGGAAGGACATTCTTGGCGCGGTCTGGCGCTGGGGTCGTTCCAGTCATCCGCCGTACGGCGAGGTGCAAGTCCGGTTCGACGGAGTCGATCATCCGGTGACTCGCGGCCTGAACGCCTTCGAACTCCGCGATGAGGCATACGGAGACCTCGACCTCCGCGCCGACGTCCGGCCTCTGATGCACGCTCGCGCGGCCACCGGCGATTGGCAGCCGGCGCTGTGGACACGGGAGGTGGGGCCGGGGCGCGTCGCCGTCGACACGCTGGGTCATGACGCCGGCGCGTTCGAGCACGCCGTTCACAGGCGCATCGTCGCGCGCGCGGCATTATGGGCGCTCGATCGCGGTGATACGGAAATCGGACGCGCCTGAGACGCGGATCGGACCCGCTCCGGGTCTTCGCCGCTTCAGCTTTCGCGTTTGAGCTGCGGAAACAGGATCACATCGCGTATCGACGGGCTGTCGGTCAGCAACATCACCAGCCGATCGACGCCGATACCTTCACCCGCCGTCGGCGGCAGGCCGTATTCGAGCGCCCGAATATAGTCGGCGTCGTAGTGCATCGCCTCGGCGTCGCCGGCTTCCTTGGCCTCGACCTGCGCGACAAAGCGCGCCGCCTGGTCCTCCGGGTCGTTGAGCTCGGAAAAGCCGTTGGCGATCTCGCGCCCGGTGATGAATAGCTCGAAGCGATCGGTGACCGACGGATCGGCGTCGCTGGCGCGCGCGAGCGGCGAGACGTCGGTAGGATGCGCGACGATGAACGTCGGCTGCACGAGCTTGTGCTCGGTCGTCGCCTCGAACAGCTTGAGCTGGAGCACGCCGAGGCCGTCGCTGGGGAGCACGTCGACGCCAAGCTTCGCCAGCGCAGCCTTCAGGTATTCGGGCCGGGCCAGGTCGGAAGGCGCGTGCTGCGGGTCGTACTTGGCGATCGCTTCGGCCATGGTCAGGCGGTCGAACGGCTTGCCCAGGTCGATCGATGCATCCTGGTATTCGATCGTCGTCGTGCCGCACACCTTTTGCGCGACCTCGCGCAGAAGCGCCTCCGTCAGGTCCATAAGGTAGCGATAGTCGCGGAACGCCTCGTAGAACTCGAGCATCGTGAACTCGGGGTTGTGCCGGGTCGAAATCCCCTCGTTGCGGAAATTGCGGTTGATCTCGAACACCTTCTCCAGCCCGCCGACGACCAGCTTCTTCAGGTACAGCTCGGGCGCGATCCTCAGGTAGAGATCGGTGTCCAGCGCGTTGTGATGGGTGATGAAGGGCCGCGCCGCTGCCCCGCCGGGGATCGGGTGCATCATCGGGGTTTCGACTTCGAGATAGCCGCGCGCGACGAAGAATTCGCGCATCGCCTGCACGATCGCCGAGCGGTCGATGAAGACGCGCCGCGATTCCGGGCTCGTTATCAGGTCGACATAGCGCTGCCGGTACTTCTGCTCCTGGTCGGTGAGGCCATGGAATTTCTCCGGCAGCGGGCGCAGCGCCTTGGCCAGAAGGCGCAGCTCGGTCACCTTGACCGTCAGCTCGCCGGTCTTGGTCTTGAACAGCGTGCCGCGCGCGCCGACGATGTCGCCGAGATCCCAGTGCTTGAAAGCGTCGTGCGCATCGGCACCCAGAGCATCGGTGGTGATGTAGAGCTGGATGCGGCCGCTCATGTCCTGCAGCGTGGCGAAGCTCGCCTTGCCCATCACCCGCTTGAGCAGCATGCGCCCCGCGACCGATATCGTGATCGCCTGCTGATCGAGCTCTCCGTGCGTTTTCCCATCATGCGCGTCGTGCAGCTCACCGGCGAGCGCATCGCGCTCAAAATCGTTCGGGTAGGCGTTGCCGCGTCTGCGCAATGCGTTGAGCTTGGCGCGTCGGTCGGCGATGATCTGGTTCTCGTCTACCGGTTGACCCGCCCCGTCGCTTTTCTCGCTCACCTCACACCCCCTGCTTCAGGCTCGCCGCGATGAACGGATCGAGATTGCCATCGAGCACCCCCTGTGTGTTGCCAACCTCGACGTTGGTGCGCAGATCCTTGATCCTCGACTGGTCCAGCACGTAACTCCGGATCTGGTGGCCCCAGCCGATGTCGGTCTTGGCGTCCTCCAGCTTCTGCTGCTCGGCCTGGCGGTTGCGCAGCTCCAGCTCGTACAGGCGCGACTTGAGCATCGCCATTGCTTCGGCGCGGTTACGATGCTGCGAGCGGTCGTTCTGGCACTGGACGACGATGTTGGTGGGCAGGTGGGTGATTCGCACCGCCGAGTCAGTCTTGTTGATGTGCTGGCCGCCGGCGCCCGACGCGCGAAACGTGTCGATGCGTATGTCGGCCGGATTGATCTCGACCTCGATCGTCTCGTCGACCTCCGGGTACACGAACACGCTGGCGAACGACGTGTGGCGGCGCGCGTTCGAATCGAACGGGCTCTTGCGCACCAGCCGGTGAACGCCTGTCTCGGTGCGCAGGTAGCCGAAAGCGTAGTCGCCGGTCACTTTGACGCTGGCACTCTTGATGCCCGCGACCTCGCCTGGCGACTCTTCCAGAATCTCGGTCTTGTAGCCCCGGCGCTCGCAGTAACGCAGGTACATGCGCAATAGCATCGCCGCCCAGTCCTGCGCCTCGGTGCCCCCGCTGCCGGCCTGGATGTCGATAAAGCAGGAATTCGGGTCCATCGGATTGTGGAACATCCGGCGGAACTCTAGATTCTCGACCGCCCCGGCGACGCCCGCCGCGTCGCGTTCCAGAACGTCGAGTGTTGCGTCATCCCCTTCGCCCCGGGCCAGCTCGAACAGCTCGGTCGTGTCCTTGAGCGTCCGGTCGATTTGGCGAAGGCTGTCGACGACCATCTCCAGCTGTTTTTTTTCCTTGCCGAGCTGCTGTGCGCGCTCGGGCGTTTCCCAGATGTGCGGGTCTTCGAGCTCCCTCGACACTTCCTCGAAGCGGGATGCCTTTACATCGAAGTCAAAGATACCTCCGCAGATCGGTGGCGCGATGCTGCAGGTCGGCGAGCTGGTTGGCGATTTGGTTCAGGCGTTCGGCTTCCATAGGCCCTGTTTTCTTCGGATCCGATATCGATTGTTGCGATTATACCCGCCGCCGCACCGGCTCCGACGCGCGAAACCCCTGTCAGTTTCCCATGCCCATGGGAATCCCCTATGATAGGACGAGGCTCGTGGCGAGACGCCGGTCGCTGCGGTTGGACCGAGACCGTTCGAGGAGGAAGATGAACAGACTGCTCAAGTCCCTGTTGGTGCTGGCGCTTGTCGCGGGCGTTCACGCGGCGCGGGCGGCCGATCCGGGCGTCACGCCGACCTCGATCCTGATCGGGCAGTCGGCGGCTTTCTCCGGACCGGCGATGGAGCTCGGTAATGAAATGCGCGCCGGCGCGCTCGCCTACTTCCAGGCGATCAATGCCGCAGGCGGTGTCAACGGACGCAAGATCGAATTGCGCTCGCTCGACGACGGTTACGAGCCGGACCGGGCGGCCGCCAATACCAAGAAGCTGATCGACGACGGCGTGTTCCTGTTGTTCGGCTACGTCGGCACGCCGACTTCCAATGCATCGAAGCCGATATTCACCACGGCACGCGTTCCGTTCGTCGGGCCGTTCACCGGCGCAGAATCGCTGCGCAATCCGCTGAACCGCTACATCTTCAACATCCGCGCCAGCTATTTCGACGAGACCGACAAGATCGTCGCGCAGATGACCGGGCAGACGCTCGACAAGATCGCGGTGTTCTACCAGAACGACGATTACGGCAAGGCCGGTCTCGCCGGCGTTCAGCGCGCCATGGACAAGCGCAACCTGAAGATCGTCGCGTCCGCCACCGTCGAACGCAATACTGTCGATGTCGCAACTGCCGTGAAAACGATCTCCAAAGTCGAGCCGCAGGCGATCATCATGATCTCGGCGTACAAATCCTGCGCCGCGTTCATCAAGGCAATGCGGGCGGCAGGCTTCAACCCGCAATTCATGAATGTTTCGTTCGTCGGCAGCAAGGCGCTGGCCCACGAGACCGGCGTCGACGGACGCGGCGTCGGCATTTCGCAGGTCGTGCCCTTTCCGTGGAATTTCTCGGCGCCGGTGGTCAAGGAATACCAGCAGTTGCTCGAAGCCTCGACCAAGAAGCAGGATTATTCGTTCACCAGCCTCGAAGGATTCATCGCCGCCAAGACGCTGGTGGAAGGCCTGCGACGCACCGGTAATGAACTGACGCGCGAACGATTCATCAACGCGATGGAATCGTTGCGCGACTTCGATCTCGGCGGCTACTGGATCACGTTCACGCCGACGAGCCACAACGGATCGAAATTCGTCGAGCTGACGGTCATCGGGAAGGACGAACGGTTCCTCCGTTGAGACCCGCGCCGTGATGAATACACCCGCCGGATTCGAGCCCGGCGTCGTGATGCCGGCCAAGCTCGCGGGCGACGCGATCTGCTTCGTCTGGCGCGACGATCGGATACTGGCCCGGGCCGCCGAACCTCCGACCTTGCCGACGCTGGCCGACGTCGCCCGGCTGGGGATCGACGGTGTTCGCCACTATCTGGGCCGCTACCGCGGTACCGATTGCATCGCCTTCCACGTCGCAGGCGGCTCGCCGGACATCGACGGCTGGCAATGGCGCGGATTGCGCTCGCTGTTTCTGCAGCTGCCGGAGGCCGAGCTCGCGCTGGCGGGCCGGTCGTTCCAGATCTCGGAGTGGGATCGCAGCCACCGCTTCTGCGGCCGTTGCGGCGCGCAGATGCGTGACAAGCCGGGTGAGCGCGCGAAGGAATGCACGGCCTGCGGCCACGTCGCCTATCCGCGCATTTCACCGGCAATGATGGTTTTGGTCACGCGCGGCTTCGATCTGCTGCTGGCGCGTGCCAATCGGTTCCCCGGGGCGATGTACAGCGCGCTGGCCGGATTCGTCGAAGCCGGCGAGTCGATCGAGGACTGCATTCATCGCGAGGTCCTCGAGGAGGTCGGCATCCAGGTGCGCGACCTGCGGTATTTCACCAGCCAGGCGTGGCCGTTCCCGCACTCGCTGATGATCGCCTACACCGCCGAATATGCGGGCGGTCACATGCGTCCGTGCGACGCCGAGATCGCCGATGCGCAGTGGTTCTCGCTCGATGCGCTGCCTCAGCTGCCCTCGCCGATCAGCGTCTCGCGCAAGCTGATCGATGCGACCATCGAGCGGCTTCGGCAGGCGCGTGACCAGGAGGCTCTTTTGCGCCGCTGAAGGCCCAGCGGGGCTCTGCTAGAATTGCCCGTTCCATCCGGTCACAAGCAGTACTAATCCATGTCCGCACGCGCGTGGCTCGCCATCGTCGGGGTCGTCGTCTGCAGCGCCGCACTTGCTCAGCAGGCGCCGCCTCCGCCGCCGAGCTCGTCGATCACGCTGCCTGCCCCGCCGCCCGGCTTGTCGGTCGAGCTCGCTGCCGCCGCGAAGCTGGTCCGCGAAGGGCAGTACGAGCAGGCGCGCACCAAGGTCGATGCCGTGCTCGCCGGCGATACCAAGAATCCGCAGGCGCGCTTCATCCGCGGCGTCATCGAAACCGACGAGGGCGACAGCGACGAGGCGATCGCGACGTTCCAGGGCCTGACCGAGGATTACCCCGAGCTGCCGGAGCCCCACAACAATCTTGCGGTAATCTGGGCCAAGCGCGGCAGCTACGACAAGGCGCGAATTGAACTCGAGACCGCGCTTGCGATCAATCCTAACTATGCGATCGCGCACGAGAACCTAGGCGACGTCTATTCGCGGCTCGCCGGCGCCGAATTCGAGCACGCGACCACGCTCGACAAGGGCAACAAGAGCGCGCAGGAGAAGCTGAAGCTGGTGCGCGAGCTGTTCGCCGTGGCGCCGTCGGAAGCCCCGCCCAAGCCGGTTGTCCCGAAGCCGGCGGCCAAGCCGAAGCCGAAGAAGTAGCTCGCCCCGTCGCGTAAATGCGCGACGGCCACCGAAACCCTAACGAAGGAGTCACCGATGTTTCGTCGCCTCATTACGATCGCCATCGCGGCAGTCGGCGTTGCTGCCGGCGCCCACGCGCAGGCCGCCAACCCACAGGTCGACCTGGACACGACGGCGGGCAAGATCCGCATCGAGCTCGACCCGACCGCAGCGCCGAAGACGGTCGAGAATTTTCTCGCGTACGTCAACGCCAAGTTCTACGATGGCACGCAATTCCACCGGGTGATCAAGGGATTCATGATCCAGGGCGGTGGATTCAATGCCGACTTCAAGCAGAAGCCGACCCGACCGCCGATCAAGAACGAGGCCGAGCAAAGCAGCAAGGCGGGTCTTGCCAACGTGCCCGGAACGATAGCGATGGCGCGCACGAGCGACCCGAACTCGGCCACTGCGCAGTTCTTCATCAACGTCAACGACAACAAGTCGCTCAACTTCCGTGAAGCGACCCCGCAAGGCTACGGGTATGTGGTGTTCGGCAAGGTCGTGCAGGGCATGGACGTGGTCAACAAGATCGCGACCGCGCCGACCGGCAGCGGCGGACCGTTCCCGACGGACGTGCCGGCCGAGCGCGTGATCATCAACAGCGCGACGGTGGTGACGCCATAGCCATGACCACAACAATTCTGCATACCAACCACGGCGCGATCACCATCGAGCTGGACGAGGCGCGCGCGCCGAAAAGCGTGGCCAACTTCCTGGCGTATGCGCGCGGCGGACACTTCGACCATACGATTTTTCATCGCGTGATCGACGGGTTCATGATCCAGGGCGGCGGCTTCGGCACCGACTTCAGGCAAAAGCCGACCAAGCCGCCGATCGAGAACGAAGCCAAGAACGGGCTCAAGAACGACCGTTACACCGTCGCGATGGCGCGCACCTCGGATCCGCACTCGGCAACCGCGCAGTTCTTCATCAACGTCGCCGACAACGCCTTTCTCAATCATCGCTCGCCGGACGCGAACGGCTGGGGATATTGCGTGTTCGGGCGCGTCGTTTCGGGCAAGGACGTCGTCGATCGGATCAAGGGCGTTGCGACCGGCCGGCGCGGCGGTCACGACGACGTGCCGACCGAGGACGTGGTCATCGAGCGCGCGGAAGTCGTCGAGAGTTAGCGCCGCTCGGCGCCGACGAGCGTCCAGGCCGATAGACGTCGATGGCGCCGACGCTGTTCATCTCCGATCTGCACCTCTCGCGCGAGCGACCCGCGCTGGTCGAGGCGTTCAAGGCTCTGCTCGCCGGGCCAGTGCGCGAGGCGGGTGCGCTGTACGTGCTGGGCGACCTGTTCGACATCTGGCTCGGCGACGACCAGTTGCGCGATCCGCTGGCGGCCGAGGTTGCCGCCGCGCTGGCGGCGGCCGCGGACGCCGGCGTTCGCGTCTACCTGCAGCGTGGAAATCGGGACTTCCTGCTGGGCGAGCGTTTTGCGCGGGCCGCCGGCGCGACCTTGTTGCCGGACGCCGTCGTTCATCCGTTGCACGGCACGCCCACGCTGCTGATGCACGGCGATCAGCTTTGCACCGACGACCTGAAATACCAGCGCTACCGCGCGTGGTGGGCGGATCCCGCGCACCGCCGCCGCTTCCTGGCGCTGCCCTGGTTCGCGCGCCGCGGGATCGGCGCGATGCTGCGCGGCGCCAGCCGGCGAGCGAACCGCGGGAAGGCGGAAACGATCATGGATGTCAGCGACGGCGCCGTGGCGGCTGCCCTGCGCGAGCATCGCGTGTCGCGCCTGATTCACGGACATACGCATCGACCGGCGCGACACGAGCACGTCGTCGACGACGTGCGGCGAGAGCGCCTGGTGCTCGCCGACTGGTACGACCGCGCCAGCTATCTGTATGTCGACGAACGGGGGGCGGAGGCGAGGGCTTACTAGGGGGCGGCTGACGGCGCGACGCGTCAGCCGAGCGCCTGCGCGAAGTCGGCGATCAAATCGTCGCAATCCTCGATGCCGACCGAAATCCGGATCAGCGAGTCGGCGATGCCCATGCTTGCGCGCCGCTCCGGCCCCATTTCGTGAAAAATGGTGTGCGCGACCGGGATCGCCAGCGTCCGGTTGTCGCCGAGGTTGGACGACAGCACGACGCAGCGCAGGCGATTGAGAAAATCGAAGCAGTCGAGCGCAGGATCGAGCTCGAACGACAGCAGTGCGCCGTAGTCGGCGAACAGCTCGCCCGCCAGCCCGTGCTGCGGATGCGAAGCCAATCCCGGATAGTGGACGGCGCGCACCTCGGGCCGCGCCTCGAGGAAGCGCGCCAGCGCCAGCGCGTTCGCACATTGCCTCTGCATGCGAAGCGCGAGCGTCTCCGCGCCGACGGCGATGTGGTGCGCCTGCTCGGCGGCCAGCGTGCCGCCCCAGTCGCGCAGGCCCTTTTTCCGGATCTGCGTGATGCCCCAGAGCTCGCGCTTCGGTCCCTTGTAGTCGTCGTAGATGTTCGGATAGCGCGTCCAGTCGAAGCCGCCGGTGTCGGTGATGCTGCCTCCCAACGCGTTGCCATGACCGCCGATGTACTTGGTCAGCGCATTGACGACCAGCGCGGCCTTGACCGTCTTCGGACGAAACAGGTACGGCGAAGTCATCGTATTGTCGACGACGTACACCATGCCGCGCGCCGCGCATAGCTCGCCGATCCTGCCCAGGTCGGCGATCTGCGTGCGCGGATTGGCGATCGTCTCGACGAATACGATGCGCGTTTGCGGCGTCAACGCGGCCTCGACGGCGTCGGCGCTGGTGGCGTCGACGTAGCTCACCCGGTCGCCGTGCGTGGCCAGCGTGTTGAACATGCTGTTCGTGTTCCCGAACAGGAAGGCGCTGGAGACGACGTGGTCGTCCTCGCGCAGCAACGCGAGCAGGATGGCGCCGATCGCGGCCATGCCGGTGCTGAAGCACACCGTGGCGACGCCGTCTTCCATGCGGTTGATCTTTTCCTCGAGCGCGGAGGTCGTCGGATTGCCCTGCCGCCCGTAGACGTAGCCCTGCGCGCGGCCCTGGAACACCGCGGCGAGCTCGCGCGCGTCGCGGTAGCCGTACGCGACCGACAGGTGCAACGGCTTGTGCAGCGCCCCGTGCTCGACGGCGGCCTCGCGGTCGGCGTGCAGAATCGAGGTGGTGAACCCGGTCTTGCGCGACATCGGATCGCTCCAGCAAAAAGGCCCGTCAGCTTGCGCTAAACGGGCCCCGGATCGATTCGTCGCCTCGCTTTAGCTGAACTTGTATAGCGCCCGCAAGCTGTGAAGCCGCCGTTGCCGGCAACTCCGATTCAAATCGGCGCTCTGGATCAAAGTATCGCCGCAAACGGCGGATCAGTCAATGCCCGCTCTAGCCCGCGGCGAGCAGCGATTCCTCGCTTTCGCCCCGCGTTTCGTCGCGCTCGCGCGCGAGATGCGACAGGTAATCGGCGGTGACGTCGCCGGTCACGTAATAGCCGTCGAAGCACGAGGCCTCGAATTCCTTTAGCCGGGGATTGGCGCCGCGCACCGCGCGCTTCAACGCTTCGAGATCCTGGTAGATCAAGAGATCGGCCCCGATCTCGTTCGCAATCTCGGCTTCGGTGCGTCCGGTCGCCACCAGCTCGCGCGCGGTCGGCATGTCGATGCCATATACGTTCGGGTAGCGCACTGGCGGGCTGGCCGAGGCGAAATAGACTTTGCGCGCGCCGGCCTCGCGCGCCATCTGCACGATCTCCCTGCTGGTCGTCCCGCGCACGATCGAGTCGTCGACCAGCAGCACCACCTTGTCCTTGAACTCGATCCCCATCGGATTCAATTTCTGACGCACCGATTTCCGGCGGATCGCCTGCCCGGGCATGATGAAAGTGCGGCCGATGTAACGATTCTTGACGAAGCCCTCGCGGTATTTGAGACCCAGCGAGTTCGCGAGCTCCAGCGCCGACGGCCGGCTGGAGTCGGGAATCGGGATGACGACGTCGATGTCCTGCGCCTCGGGCATGGCGCGGATCTTTTTCGCCAGCTCGCCGCCCATCCGCAATCTCGATTCATAGACCGACGCGCCGTCGATGACCGAGTCCGGCCGCGCAAGATAGACGAATTCGAAGATGCAGGGCATCAGCTGCGGAGCCTCCGCGCACTGCCGCGCGTGGAACTTGCCGGTCTGGTCGACGTAGATCGCTTCGCCCGGCGCTACGTCGCGCAGCACCGAAAAACCCAGCGCCTCGAGCGCGACCGATTCGCTGGCGACGACGTACTCGGTGCCACCCATCGACTCGTTGACGCCGATGATCAGCGGCCGGATGCCGAACGGATCCCGAAATGCGAGCAGTCCGTATCCCGCGATCATCGCGACGATCGCGTACGCGCCGCGGCAGCGCTTGTGCACGGCGGCGACAGCGGCAAAGATCGCGTTAGCGTCGAGCTTGGCATGGTGCGCCGCACGCTCGAGCTCGAGCGCGAGCACGTTGAGCAGGACCTCCGAATCGGAGTTGGTGTTGACGTGGCGGAAATCGAGCTGGAAGAGCTCGCGCTTCAGCGCCTCGCTGTTGGTCAGATTGCCGTTGTGCGCCAGCGTTATGCCGAACGGCGAGTTGACGTAAAACGGCTGCGACTCGAGATCCGACGACGCGGACCCCGCGGTCGGGTAGCGGCAATGGCCGATGCCGGTGTTACCCATCAGGTCGCGCATGTTGCGCGTGCGGAACACGTCGCGCACGTAACCCGGTCCCTTGTACATGTGGAAGACCGGGCCTTCGCTGGTTACGATCCCGGCCGCGTCCTGGCCGCGGTGCTGCAGCAGCAACAGCCCGTCGTAGAGCAGCTGGTTGACGGGCGTATGAGTGACTGCGCCGATGATTCCGCACATGTCAGTGCCCTGCCCCGTCCGTGCCGAAGATGAACACTAGCTCGCTCCCGCCTGGAGTACCTGCTTGGTTGACCGCTTCTCCGGCTTCGGAAAGGCGAGCTGCTCGGCCCATCGCTGCGGCAGCCACGGCCTCAAACTGAGCGCCACATCGACCAGCGTCGGCGCGAACATCGAATGGCGCCACCATTCCTGCTGAGGAAAGGTCGTCAGGCCGGCGATTAGCACGCCGATGACGACGATCAGGAGTCCGCGAGCGAGACCAAGCACCGCCCCCAGCGTCCTGTCGACGAAGCCCAGGCCAATCGCGCGCACCAGGCGCGACAGCAACCAGCCGAGCAGCGCGCCGACAAGCAGCACGACGACGACGATAAGCACGAAGGCGCCGATGTATCGCATGCGCGGCGCGTCGCCAAGCGCCGGCAGCCACGCCGCGAGCGCATCGGCGTAAAGGAATGCGGCGACCAGCGCCACGACCCAGGCCGCCAGCGAGACGATCACGCGCACAAACCCGCGCGCGAACGCGAATACGGTCGACAGACCGATGATCCCGATGACGACGAAGTCGAATGCGGTCATTGCGTGATGATCGCGTTGCCGTAGCCCGCGGCCTTGATGTTGGCCAGCGCGACATCGGCTGCTTCGCGTGACGGATAACCGCCGACGCGCACGCGCTGCACCGGCCCCTGGCGGGTGGCGACAGCCTCGACGCGCGCCGGGAAGCCGGAAGCGAGCAGCTTCGCGGCCAGATCGGCGGCCGCCTGACTGTCGGCGAGCGCCGCCACTTGCACGAACAGCGCGCCGCCTGCCGCGGCCGGCTCGGTCCCGGCTTTCGCGGGGGGCGCTCCGCTCGCGGGCGCAGCCGCGGGCGTCTGGGGCCGCATCGCCTCGGGCGCCGATGACATGATCGCCGGTGCGCGGCTCCCTCCGAGCACGCGCTGCTCGGCTGCGGCCAGCGTGCGGTCGGGTGGTGGTGCGGCGCTGCCCGCGCTCGCCGTCGGCGCGACGGCGGGGATCCCGGCCGCGGCCTTGTTCTCGGCGCTCTTGTCGCGCGACAGAGACGTGACGAATTTCCCCTGGTCGATCGGCGGGATCTGGATCGATACGTCGTTGCCCAGCGGCTTGGGATCGCTTTCCAGCAGCATCGGCAGCATCACCGCCGCCGCCAGCGCGAGCACGACCGCGCCCACGAGTCGGCGGCGTGCGCGCCGCTTCAGTTCATCGACAGCGGGATCGGCAATCTCGGGATGGGTCGCCATTCGCATCAGTTGGGGTTGGACGGGGTCGAATCAAGCAGAATCGGCAAGCGTCCTGCCGCCCAAAGTCTCGCGCTTTCAGCGCTGGTTGGCGGCGGCGATTCAGCGTGCAGGTTCCCCGGCCGGACCGATTCGCTCCTTCGCCGCCAGTGCCGCGGCGACGGTGAGAAACGAGCCAAAAACAATAATTCTATCAGCTTCTGCCGCCTCCTCCCGCGCCGCGGCGTAAGCGGCCGCAGGATCGGCGTACTCACGCACCGCATCGGCCGCGACGCCGGCGTCTTGCAGCCGCTGTCTCAACGTCCGAGCGCTCGCGCCTCGCGGGGGCGGCAGCGTCGCGACCTCCCAGCGGTCGACCCGCGGGATCAGCGGCGCGATTACCGCATCGATGTCCTTGTCCGACATGATGCCGAAAACGGCGACCGTCCGCGGATGAAAGCCCATCGCGCCGAGATTATCGGCGAACGCATGCGCCGCCTGCGGATTGTGCGCGACGTCGAGCACGGTGACCGGGCGGCCGGGAAGGACCTGAAAGCGTCCTGGCAATTCGATTCCGACCAGCGCGGCGCGCACCGCGCCCATCGACAACGGAACCCGATCGTGCAGGACATCGGCCGCGCAGAGCGCCGTCGACGCATTGGCCAGCTGATAATTGCCGCGAAGCGCCGGATAGGGCAGGCCATGCCGCGCTGCGCCCGGGCCCCAATAGTCCCATTGCGCGCTTTGTGCGGTGTAGCCATAGTCGCGCCCGATCTGCAGCAGCGTCGCGCCTACCGCGGCGGCGTGTGCGATCAGCGACGACGGCGGATCGCGGTCGGCGCATATCGCCGGCTTGCCAGGGCGGAAAACGCCGGCCTTTTCACGTCCGATGTCCTCCCGGGTGGCCCCGAGGTAATCGACGTGGTCGATGGCGACCGACGTGACC
>DATBBM010000100.1:0-12003 GCA_036270955.1 Casimicrobiaceae bacterium
CGCGATCGCGACCCGCTGCTTCTGTCCGCCCGAGAGCTGGTCGACGCGTTTATGCTGCGCGCCCGGCAGGCCGACGCGTTCGAGCATGGCGCCGACGCGCCTGGCGATCTCCGCACCTGCCACGCCCCGGCGCGCGAGGCCGTAGCCGACGTTCTCGCCTACGGACATCAGCGGGAACAGCGCCAGGTGCTGGAACACCATGTTCACCGGTCGCCGGTTCGGCGCGACGCCTCGCATCGAGCGGCCGCCTATCCGGACATCGCCCTCGTCCGGTGCGAGAAAGCCCGCGACGATCCGCAATAGCGTCGTCTTGCCGCAGCCGGACGGACCCAGAATCGAGAAGAAGCTGCCGTGCGCGACGGCTAGTGACAATGCGTCGACGGCCGTATGCGGGCCGTAGCGCTTGGTGACGCGGTCGACTTCGAGGTCCTGTTCCATGGCGCCTGGGACAACGCGCGCTCACCACGAAAGAACGGCGACGCGCTCGCGCACGCCGCCGTTTGGTCGCGGCGAAGTTGGCGTCAGCCCGCGGCCTTCACCCGGTCGAGCACCTTGCCTTCGATGTCCTCGATGCCCGGTGGGACCGCCGGATACCACTTGACGTTCCTGAGCGCCGCTTCCGGAAAGCTCTTGGCGAATTGCGCCTTGAGCTTCGGGTCCATCAGCTGGTCGGCGCCCTTGGAGGCCGTGAAATTGCCCGCCGACGCCGCGACTTTTGCGGCGATCTCGGGCCGCATGTTGAAGTTGATCCACGCGTACGCCGCGGCGTCGTTGCGGCCCTTTGCCGGCAGCGCGTAGGTGTCGATCCAGCCCAAGGCGCCCGACTTCGGCGCGATGTATTGAATCTCCGGGTTCTCGCCGTTCAGTTTCCAGCCGCCGGTGTCCCACATCATCGCCCCGACGATCTCTCCCGTGCGCGCACCGTTGAGCAGCTGATCCTTGTTGTCCCAGAAGAATTTGATGTTGCCCTTGCACGCGGTCAGCGTCCTGCCGACCTCGTCCATCAACGCAGCGTAGGCCTTCGGATCGTTGTATAGCGCGAACGGATCCTTGCCGCTCGCAAACGCGAAAGCGAGCAGCGTCGGCCGCTTCAGGCGCACGCTCGTCTTGCCCTTGAACTCGGCCTTGCAGAGATCCGGATAGTCCGACATCTGCGCAAGCTTGGTGTTGACGACCAGGCCGTCGGTGCCCCAGATATGCGGCAGCCCGTACACCTGGCCGTTGAGGGTCGTGTTCTTCTTCGTCGCCTCGAGCATTGGCGGGACAAAGAGCTCCGTCTTGACCTTGCTCATGTCGAACGGCTTGTAGATACCGAATTCCTGCTGTGGTCCGACGATGCGATCCTGCGACGGCTGGGCCAGATCGAACCCGGCACCCCCTGTCGCGCGCAGTTTGGAGATCATCTCTTCGTTGTTCGAGAGAGTGACTTCGACGTCGATTCCGGTTTCCTTCTTGAATTGCGCGACTACGTCGGCGGGCACGTAATCTGCCCAGGTGATGAGGCGCAGCTTGTTTTCCTGCGCGAGCGCGGACGGCACGAACGCGGCGAGGCCCAAAGCGGCCAGACCTGCAATGAGGAACGTACGAAGCGGATTCATGGGAACCTCCAGGGTCCTGACGTTTTCCCGTTCCCCCGATGCGAAGCGGGAACTTGCAAGCTTACCGCAAGATCGTGATGGCGGCAGCTTGTGCTTATCCAGTCGTCAGTCGACGCTGTCGGTGATACGCAGGCGTTGACATTGGGCATGCGATGCCCATCGGGGCTGGCTGCACTGCGTTTGCATGCAGCGGTACAGCGAGAACTGCGTCCGCGGACCGCAGACTTCGCGTGGGCTGGTCGGGGCGCGCGACGCAACTTGTTGCGCGCTCCGCGTTGGCGGTTGCGAGGGAGCGGCGGGCGGCGGCGCGATTGCAGCCGACTCGGCCGATGCGGCGGTCGCCGCCGCCGATAGCGTCGCGCTACCGGGCCCGGCGCGAGATGCAGCAGCGGTGCCCTCTGCCGTCGAATCAGCGGTGGAACGTTCCGTCGGTCCCGCCTTCGCCGCGCCTGCGTCCGGAGAGAGCGGCGCAGTCTCGGGCGGCGCGGACGCACTGGCGCTCGCCGTCGAGTCTGCGACGCTTGGCTCTGTCAGCACCGGCTTCGCGCTCGCGGCGTCCGGGGCAGTGGCGGCGCCGGCGGAGGACGCAGGCGCGGTGCTCGCCGCTGAGTCCACAGTCATCGGTGACGGCGCGGGCGCCGCTGGTTCTACGGCGGGCGCGGACACAGCGGCGCTGTCGCCAACGGCAGTGTCATGGCTGATGCCAAGGAGATCGCGCACGCGCTCAATCTGGCCTTCCTGGGCAAACTCGAACACGCCGACCAGCAGCAGCGCCAGCAGCACCAGCACCGCGCCGCTCCACTTGGCGATGCGTCGGGAGTTGCGCCGCCGTGCGATAACCATCCGCGCCGGCGAATCGTCATCGATGCGAGCGAGACCGGAAGCTTCGGGATCGCGCGGGAACGAGGTCACGACGTCGAGATCTGGCGCCATGCGGTCCGGCAGGACGGGCTCCGGCGGAGGGACAGACACCGCAGGTACCGCATCGTCCGGTTCGGACTGCGGCGCAGGCGCCGGCGACGAGGGAACGGCATCGTCCAGCACGGCGTGCGCTGCAGGCGTCGGCGATGGTATGGCATCGTCCAGCGCAGGCGCAGCGCTAGACGCTGCGCGCATTCGGGCACCCGCGGCCGCAGGTGCTGTACCCAAGCGCGCGCGCATCTCTGCGACGTCCTTTGGCCGCTCGGCGGGATAGATCGATAACGCGCTGTCGAGCGCGTCCAACAGGGCGGCGCTGTAGTGCAGTTGCGGCCAGGTCAGGCGCAACCGTTGCACGGTGTCTGCGAGTTTTTCGCGCCGTGGCGAGTCGGCCATGCCGAACGCCGGCGCCGGCAGCTGCCCGCTGATCCAGAAGCGCGCGAGGCCGGCCAACGCGTAGAGGTCGACCGAGGGACGGAGCGGAATATCCGCCGATTCGACCATCTGCTCGATCGGCGCGAAAGAGGGTTCTTCGCCGGTCATCAGCGCGTCGATCCGGTCGCCGGCGATCACGCGGCTGGCTGTACCGGGGCCCAGCAGCACCGGACGGTCGTCGGCCAGCAGCAGAATATTGGATGGCGTGACCTTGCCGTGAGCCCCTCCTGTGAGGTGAAACACCGCCAGCGCGCCTAGCAGGGCGTCGAGCAGCGTACGAACTGCGTGCTCGTCGGGGGGCTCGTTCATACCCTGGCGCACGTCGAGCAGGCGCCTGGCCGTGTAGTGCGGCATGGCGCGGTACGCTGTTCCGTTGGCTTCCCACAGGCGCACGATCCGGACCAGCGAAGGGTGTCTGCAACGAGCCAGCGTGCGGCTTTCGTTGATGAAGGCCTTCAGCCCTTTCGCGAAGGCATCGGCCTGCGCGGCGGTCAGCGGCGTGACCTGCGCTTGATGATGGCGCTGCGCGAGCCCCGCCGGCATGTATTCCGCAATCGCCACCGGAACCGCGCGATCGCGGTCCGTGGCCGCGTAGACAATGCTGGAGCTGCCCTCACGGATAATTTCCCCGAGCTCGAATTCTTCCAGTCGGGTACCCACGGGCAGGGCGCGGGCAATGGACGAGGTAGGGCTGTCGGCCAGCTCCTCGTTCAATCCAGCGGGCGTTGGTTCCGGAATCTTCATGCGAATCACCTAGGACAAGACGTTGGATTCAGCTTGGTGCGCTTGGTTCTGACCAAGGCTTGACATGCAAGTAATTGCTTGCCTATAATTCATGCAACAGATTACTTGCGTATAGCCATCCATGGCCGAGCGCCACGATGACACCGACTTGTTGTTCAAAGCCCTCGCCGATCCGAGCCGGCGCAAGCTGCTGGACTTGCTGCACGCACACGACGGCCGCACGCTCAATGCGTTGTGCGAGCACCTGGCTATGACGCGGCAAGGCGTGACCCAGCACCTGGGCGTGCTGGAGGCGTCGAACCTGGTGGTCACCATGTGGCGCGGCCGCGAGAAATTGCACTTCCTCAATCCGGTGCCGCTGCAGGAGATCTACGAGCGCTGGATCGCCAAGTTCGAAAAACCCCGTCTCAAGGCGCTGGGCGACCTGAAACGACGATTGGAGAAAACCAATGGCTAGATCGACTTTTGTCTATGTGACTTATATCCGCACCACCCCGGAGAAGCTGTGGTCGGCGCTCACAGACGCCGAGTTCATGAAGCAGTACTGGTTCGGCGTGCACGGAGAAAGCCAATGGACCGCAGGATCCTCGTGGAGGCTGGTGTCCGGCGACGGTCAGATCATGGACGCCGGCGAGATCGTCGAGGCCGAGCCACCACGGCGCCTGGTGATCCGGTGGCAAAACCAGTTCAAACCCGAGCTCAAGGCCGAAGGCGAGTCGCTATGCACGATGGAGCTGGAACCAAGTGGAGTGGCGGTCAAGCTCTCCATCGTCCACACCATCGAGCGTGAATCCTCGAAATTCATCGACGCGGTATCCGGCGGCTGGCCGAAGGTCATCTCGAACCTGAAATCCCTGCTGGAGACCGGATCCGCCGTTCTGCAGGACCCTTATCGCATCGAGCGCACCCACGCTGAGACAGCGCGATGACCCGCGCATTTTCCCCGGCGCCTGCGTTGCTCGGCGTGCTTATCGCGAAAGCGTCAGCATGGTGAACGAGCCGGGGACAATCGGTGGCCTTGGGTTCGGCTTGTCGTTGGTCGCCGGCGGCTTTGGTCCGTATTCGGCCGTGACCAGATAGATTCGCTGCCTTTGCGAATCGAGCGCCATCGTGCGCGCTCCGGCCCTGGTCTTTACATTTTCCGCCACAACGAATTTGCCGGGACTGTCCTCGCGAACGATGGTAAGCGAGCCATCGCCATTTGCGGCGAATGCAAGTCCTCCCTTTGGGTCGAAAGCCGTGGCGTCGCATCCGGCACCTATGGGGAGCGTTGCCAAGACGTCGCCCCTGCCGGCGTCGACGATGGCCATAAGCCGGTTGGAGCAGCCGACGAAGAGGTGACCTCGAACAACGTCCATCGCCAATCCGGTCGGCTCCTTGCACGGCGCGAGCGGCCAGCGCGCCGCGACGCGGGGCCCTGCGGCGTCGATCTCGATGAGCTCCGATGTGTCCTCGACATTGACGAAGACATGGCCTCGTCCGTCGGCAACCGCGAATTCTGGCTTGCCGCCCAAAGGCAGCGTATGCGCGAGCACGCCTTTCGTCGCGTCGATCACCGAGGTGTCGTGGCTACCTCCATTGAAGGTGAACACGCTTCGGGTTACCGGCTCGTAGACGATGGCATCGGGGTTGGCGCCGACCGAAATGCGCGACAGTTGCCGCAATGTGCGCAGATCGAAGACGGTTACCGTAGCGTCGCGCCCGTTGCTGGTGTAGCCCTTGCCTAGCTCAGGCGCCAACGCGATTCCATGCACGCCAGGCGTGTCCGGAATGGTTCCGACTTCCTTTCGAGATTCGGGGTCGACGACAGATACGTGGGTCGATCGGGCAATGTACAGACGAACGCCGTTCGCATCCAGGGTCAGGTAGTCCCAGCCGCCTTCGCCTCCCAGCACGGTCTCATACGCGGTGTGGTAACCAGTGCTCGACGGAACCTGGGCCAAAACCGCGGCCCCGTGCGCGAAAAGTGCTGCGGCAAGCAGCCCCGTTCTCATATGAGCGCGCATCGTCGTCGGCCTCACGGTATCCAGAACGATTTGGCTGGCGAGGCTCAGCGCTTCCAGAACTCGCTTGAGGCGATGCGCGCACCCTCGGCCATTGCGGCCATCTTCGCCCATACGACGTCGGGATCGACCGCGGCCTGCCCGACCCATGTACCGAAGCCGCAATCGCTCCCTGCGATCACATTTTCCCTGCCGACGAGCTTGGCGTAACGGCCGATGCGCTGCGCGACGAGCTCGGGATGCTCGATGAAGTTCGATTTCGACTCGATCACGCCGGGAATCAGAACCTTTCCGTCGGGCAGCTTGACGGTCTCGAACAGCGTCCATTCGTGGGCGTGGCGGGGGTTGGCGGCCTCGATCGCGATGGCACTCGGCCGCGCACGGAACACGATGTCGATCACGTCGGCCAGGGGAACGTCGCAGTGATGCGGCCCTTCGTAATTGCCCCAGCACAGATGCATGCGCAGCTGCTCGGGCGGAATATTCGCGACCGCATGATCGAGCGCCTCGACGTGAAGCTGCGCCTTCTTGCGCCACTCCGCAAGGCTCAGGTCGGCATGCTGAATGTGCCGTCCCATCCCGAGATCAGGGCAGTCGATCTGCAGGATGATGCCGGCCCCGGCGATCGTCTCGTACTCCTGCCGCATGGCCTCCGCGATCGCGAACAGGTACGCCTCCTCGGTCGGATAGTGCTCGTTGCGGAAAAACAGCGAGACCACGCCGGGTGACGCCGCCGTCATGAACGCTTCCTTCGCCTGGACGTTGGCCAACGCGGCCTTCAGATGATCGACATCGGCCTGCGCCGCTTGCGGATTGCGCACGCCGACCGGCGCGTTGCAGGCGGGCGTCTTCCGGCGTGAACGCCCCGGATCGCCGAACACGCGCTTGGCGAGGTTGGGGAAATCGACCAGATCCTGATACACGAACGTGTTGCCGGTGCCGCCGAATCCGCTCAATCGATCCTTGATGTAGGTCGCATAGCTCGGCTTGCTCATTTCACCGTCGTTGATCACATCAACACCGGCTGCCGCCTGCTTGCGGACCACCTCGTCGACGGCGGCCGCCACTCGCTGCGACAGCGCGCCGGCGTCGACCGGCACGCCTTCCTCCTTGGCGTACATCATCCGGATGAGGTCTTCGGGGCGCGGCAGACTGCCGGTGTGGGTCGTCAGAAACCCGTCCGTGCTGCGCTTCATGACGTCAGGAGGCTCGCTTCACAGCGGACGGAAGAACCTGTCCGATCTGGGGATGTAATAGTCGTCATAGTCGAGCGAGAGCACGATCGTCTTGGCGTTGCCTACGATCTCGTCACGCGGAATGAACCCGTAGAAGCGGGAATCGGCGCTGTTGTCGCGATTGTCGCCCAGCACGAGATAGTGGTCTTTCGGGACCGTGACCGGGCCGAACGTACTGACACGGCTTGGTGCCGTGCGGGCCAGCTCGATCCGGTGCGACATGTCGAGATATGACTCGGTGGCGAATGTCGCATCGACCCCGTACTCGATGCCGGAGTACCGGGCCCCGATGCCGTTGATTGTCAGGCGGTTGTCTTTCATCTCAACGATGTCGCCCGGCAGACCGATCACGCGCTTTACGAGCCGGGTGTCGGCTGCCCTTGAATCGAAGACGACGATGTCGCCCCGCCGGGGATCCGCAAACTTGTGGAGTGAGATGTGAGTCAGGGGAACGTTGAAGTCGTAGGCGAGCTTGTTCACGAGTATCCGGTCGCCTTCGACGATGGTGGGTTTCATCGAGCCTGTCGGAACGACGTTCCAATCGGCCAGGGCGCTGCGGAAAATAACCATCAAGACGACGAAGACGGCAAAACCGCGGTATTCGCGCCAGGCTTTGAGAAGACCGTTCTTCATGCCGATATCCTTTCCTGTCTCGACTCAAGCCAACCAAAAGGTAGGGAAACTAACTGACGCGATATAAGACGTCAATTCGCCACCAGGGTTCTGGAGCAGGCTCAAAATACCCTGAAAATCACGGCCGAGGCTGCGGTGGGTCGCGCCAGGGGCGCCGACGCCGGAAATTTGCTATCGTCGTACTGGGCCGGCAGTCGGCCGCGTCTGGAGGGTGATCATGGAAAAGGTCGCGAGTAGCCAACCGACGCCGCGGCGTCAGAATGCGCTGGGCGTGCATTCGCTGAATTGTTTCGTGTTCACGGTTCCGGACCTGGCGCCCGCCGAGGCGTTTTACCGCTCGTTCGGGCTCGACGTGAGGCGGGATGGCAATCGGCTCGACCTCTACACGCACGGCCATCCGCATCGCTGGGGCAGCGTTTATGCAAACGGCGCGCCGAAGCGACTCCAGTACGTGAGCTTTGCCGCCTACGCGGACGATTTCGACGCGCTGACGCAGCGCATGCGCAGCGCTGGTGCCGCGGACCCACATCCGCTGTCGGACGGGGAGGGCGCATGGACGCGTGATGCCGACGGCACTTCGATCCAGGTCGTCGTCGGACCCAAGGTGTCGCCTGCCGTAAAGGCGGAGGACACGCGGATGCCGCCGCCACCGCCCGGCAAGGGAGCCGCGCCGGGACGCAGCGCCGCCGCGCCGGTGCGGCCGCGCCGGCTGTCGCACGTGCTGCTTTTCTCGCCGGACGTGTCGCGGCAGGTGGCGTTCTACGAGGGCGTCCTCGGTCTGCGGCTAGCGGACCGCTCGGGCGAGATCATTGCGTTCATGCACGGCCCGCACGGGAGCGACCATCACATGATCGCCTTTGCGAAATCGGAAGGGCCGGGTCTGCATCATTCGAGCTGGGACGTCGGCCGCTTCGACGACGTCGGGCTCGGCGCCGAGCTGATGAAGACGAAGGGGTATGGCCACGGCTGGGGCGTGGGGCGGCACGTCGTGGGCTCGAACTATTTCTACTATGTGCAGGACCCGTGGGGGAGCTGGGCCGAGTATTCGTACGACATCGACTTCGTCCCGGCCGACGTCGACTGGGCGGCCGCCGATCACCCCGCGGAGGATTCGTTCTACGTCTGGGGTCCGAAGGTCCCCGACGACTTCGTTACCAATCACGAGCAACCGCGAACCGCTTGAACCGGCGGCGCGCGAGAACAACAGCACGCTGAAGAGCGGCGGAAACCGCGCCGCTGCGGCGATGCCGACGGCAATGTCCACGGAGGAGAACGCTCGATGAAGACCGGACACCGCTTGACCCGCTGGCTGGGCGCCGCCGTTTGCGCCTTCGCGCTGCTGCAGACGGGCGCGCACGCGCAGGGCAGCCAGACACCCGTCAGGATCGGCAGCACGCTCGCGCTGACCGGGCCGCTTGCCGCGACGAGCCTCGTGCACAAGGTCGTCGGCGAGATCTACGTCGAGCAGTTGAACAAGCGCGGCGGACTGCTCGGCCGGTCCGTCGAATGGATCGTCAAGGACGACCAGTCGAAGCCCGACCTCGCGCGCACGCTCTACGAGCAACTGATCACCGTCGACAAGGTCGACCTGCTGATGGGACCGTACGCCACGGGCGCAATCCTGTCCGCGATGAGTGTCGCGCAGCGCTACGACAAGATACTCATTCACCACACGTTCGGCATCCCGTCGCTGGCCAAGTACGACAAGCAGTTTCCGGCTTGGTCGCTCGGTCCCGATCCAGCGAACACGGTGCCGACGACGGTGTTCACCGCGCTGGCCGCCTCGCCCAAGCCGCCGAAGACGATCGCCGTGGTGACGAGCAAGTTCCCGTCGGTACACTTCATGTCGCTCGGCGCTCGCGAGGTCGCGAAAAAGCGCGGTCTCAACGAAGTGCTGTTCCTCGAATGGGACTTCGGCAATCTCGACTATGGCCCGATCGCCGCGCGCGTCAAAGACGCCGATCCGGACTTCCTCTGGGTCGGCGCGCTTGGGCTCGAGGGCAACCAGCTGCTCGAGGCGATGAACAAGATCGGCTATACGCCCAAGGAACACTTCTACATGTACCCGGCGCCTGGGCCGATGTCCAAGTCGCCGCTCGCGAGCAACGCGCTGTCGATGACGATGTTCGAAGAGCATCCGCCTTTCACCAATGCGCCCGGCGCCGCCGAATTCATCGCTCTCTATCACGAGCGGGCGGCGAAGGCCGGCATCCCCGACACCAACGTCGAGGTGCAGGCCGCGGCGTCGTACACGGCGTGGCAGATCCTCGAGGCGGCCGTTCGCGCGACGAACAGCCTGGATGACGCGAAGATGGCGGCGTGGCTCAGGGCCAACCGCGTCGACACGATCCAGGGCAAGCTGCGCTTCGACGGACCGAGCAACTACGGCGACGACCTGATGCGCGTCAAGCAGGTGCAGAACGGGCGCTGGGTCACCGTCTATCCGAAGGAGTACGCGGCCCCGGGCGCGACGCTGCTCGTGCAATGACGTTCCCGAGCGCGACGCTGCTCGCGCAGTCGGCGCTGTCCGGCGTCTTCATCGGCAGCATGTACGGGCTGCTGGGGATGGGGCTCGGGCTCGCGTGGGGACTGCTGCACATCATCAACCTGGCGCATTTCGGGTTCGCATTCCTGGCGGCTTACCTCTGCTATCAGCTCGCGAGCGTCGGTGGCATCGATCCTCTGCTGACACTTGCACTGATCATCCCGCTGTTCTTCGCGCTCGGCGTGGCCGTGCAGTGGCTGCTGTCGCGCTTCGCGGTGTCGCCGCTGAACTCGCTGCTCGCGACGTTCGGCCTGACTGCGATCATCGAGGCCGGCATTCAGTATTTCTGGACCGCCGATTTCCGCAAGCTCGAGTCCGTCTATTCCGGGCAGAAGCTGCGCGTCGGCGGGCTGTTCGTGCCGATTCCCGAGCTGCTGACGCTGGCGCTGGCGCTGCTCCTCGGGTTGGGCATTTGGGCGGCGATGCGCTATACGAACCTCGGGCGTGCGCTGCGCGCACTGGCGGAGGATGCGCCGATGGCGGCCGCCTTCGGCGTGAATCGTCGCGCCCACGCGCTGCTGCTGGGGGGGACGTGCGGCGCGCTCGCCGGCATCGCCGGCGTGTGCCTCGCGCTGTCGTTCACGCTGACGCCGTCGCAGATCTATGCGTGGGTCGGCGTCGTATTCGCTGCCGTGATGCTGGGTGGACTGGGTTCGCCGCTGGGACCGCTCGCCGCGGGCATGGTCGTCGGCGTCAGCGAGGCGGTGACGATGGCATTCGCCTCGCCGTCGTGGGCTCCGATCGTATCGTTCTCGCTGCTGATCGCGCTGCTGCTGCTGCGCCCGGGCCGCACCTGAAACTCGACCGGACGCTCGTCGCGATCGCGGCCGCGGGCGTTCTGCTCGCGATCGTCCCGTTTCTGCGCCTGCCGGCGTTCTACGAGTCGTTCCTCTACCTCGTATTCCACTGGATCGTGCTCGCCACGTCCTGGAACATCCTGAGCGGTTACTCCGGCTATTTCTCATTCGGGCACGGTGCGTTCTTCGGCGCCGGCGTCTACACGACCGCCGTGCTGGCCGGCAAATACGACGTGCCGTTCCTGTGGACGCTACCCGCGGCCGCCCTCGTGGCCGGGCTGCTGGGGCTGGGACTCGGCGCGGTGGTCTTCCGCGTGCGCCACGTGCGCGGCGAGTTGTTCGCGCTGCTGACGCTGGCTGCCACATTCGTGCTCGCGACGATCGTGCTCAACACCCCGATCGACGGCGGCCCCGGCGTTTATCTCTCCGCGGTGCCGGTGCCGCCGCTCGCGCCGACACCGTCGGGCGCGTTCTACGTCATGGCGCTGGCACTCGCTACCGGCACCGTCGCGATCGCGTATTCGATCGCGCACGCACGGCTCGGACTGGGGCTTTTCGCCATCCACGACGACGAGGACGCGGCGGAGGTCGTGGGAATCGCGACCTATCGATACAAGCTCGTCGCGTTTGGCGTCTCCTGCGCGCTCGCGGGTGTTGCGGGCGGCATTCAGGCGTTGTTCGTGTCGTACGTCACCGCGAGCGGCACCTTCAATATCACGGTGCCGCTGACCGTCGTGCTGATGTGCGTGCTCGGCGGCACCCGCTCGTGGGCCGGCCCGGCGATCGGCGCGACCGCGATCACGATCCTGCTCTACGCAACGACGGCTGCCGACCAGCCGGTGGCCGGCAAGGCGGTGGTCGGCGCCGTGCTCGTCGCTGCGATTCTGCTGATGCCGGAGGGGATTCTGGGCCGGTCCTTCGCACGCCGCGGCCGTCGCACGCCGCCCGCGTCGCCGATCGTCCCGACGCCGGTGCATGCGGACGCCGTCGTCGCGGCCATCGCATCGGCGCCCGCAGAACGCGAGCGCACGGTGCTGCTGTCGGTGCGCGGCGTCGCGAAGTCGTTCAGGGGTGTCCGAGCGCTCGACGGCGTCG
>DATBBM010000101.1:0-21847 GCA_036270955.1 Casimicrobiaceae bacterium
GGCCGTGCCCGGATTGCAGATCTCGGGATGGTTCGCTTCCGATCCGGCGCACGAAGCCCGCTTCCTGCTGCGTCTTCCAAACAACTGGAACGGCAGGCTCGTGGTCGCCGGGACCCCGTCGCAGCGCAGCGAGTTCTCGAGCGACTACGCATGGAGCGATTACGTGGTCCAGAACGGCTACGCCTACGCCTCGCAGAACAAGGGCGTGTACGGCTTTTATTTCGTAGCCGCTCCCACTCCTCCGGCCATCGTCCCATCGGATCCGCTGGCGTGCAGGTTCAGTCCGACCTTTCTCTCGAACGTCTGGCTTCACTTCTACGATGACGATCCGGGCAAGCCGTTCACCCAGTGGGCACAGTACATGATCGACGCCGCGAAGCTCGCGCGGACGGGCACCGAGGCGCTTTACGGCAGCGACCCCAAGTTCACGTACGCGGTCGGGACGTCGAACGGCGGCTATCAGGTGCGTCGCGCGGTGGAACTCGCTCCACAGCTCTTCGACGGTGGCGTGGACTGGGAAGGCACCTACGTCGAGGCCGACGCCCCGAATCTGCTGACCGATCTGCCGCCGGCCGTATTCAACTATCCGGACTACGCGGCGTCCGGATTCAGCGCCAGCAGCGCGGCGGCGAAGAAGATCCAGCTCGCCGGTTATCCGCCGGACATCGTCGGCGCGGCGACCACGCTCTGGAAACTGCACTACGAGAACTACTGGGAGCTCACGGCCTGCCAGTGGCAAAAACGGCTCGATCCGACGTACAACACATACGGCACCGACTTGACCGGGCTGTCGACCTATAACTACATCGCGCGCCTTTCGGTGCCGAACGTCGACGTCGGAGCGCAGCTGGACGCGTTTGCCACGACCGGTCTGATCCAGAAACCCTTGATCACCGTGGCGGGGACCGAGGATTCGCTGCTCCCGATCGATCATCACGCCCGCGCCTATGCGCGCGCCGTCGCAGCCAGCCTGGCTGCCCAGCCGGGTTACCCGCACCGGCCGCAGCCGGCGTATCGCCTGTACGAAGTGCAGAATGGCAATCATATCGAGAGCTACAAGAATTTCTTCCCGGCGCTCGAGTACATTCTTCCGCACGCGCAGCACGCCTTCGATCTTCTCGTCGGTAATGTCGAGCATGGATCGACGCTGCCGCCCAACCAGTGCATCCCGCGCGGCGGCGCTATCGCCGCCGGACCGGCGCAGCCCGGGAATTGCGCTGCTCTGTTCGTGCCCTGAGCACGAGGAAGCGTCCGGCACGGCGTCGTGCGCTGAAGCGGGTAGAATGACGCGGCCGCCCTCGTGGGGCGGCCGTTTCTTTTCACGAGCCGTTTGATTCCCGCCATGTCGTCGATGACCCCCCAGGAAATCGTCCACGAGCTGAACAAGCACATCGTCGGCCAGGGCGCGGCCAAGCGCGCCGTCGCCATCGCGCTGCGCAATCGCTGGCGGCGCCAGCAGATTTCCGATCCGCTGCGGCAGGAGATCACGCCGAAGAACATACTGATGATCGGGCCGACCGGCGTCGGCAAGACCGAGATCGCGCGCCGGCTGGCGAAGCTCGCCGACGCCCCGTTCATCAAGGTCGAGGCGACCAAGTTCACCGAGGTCGGCTACGTCGGCCGCGACGTCGACACGATCATCCGCGATCTCGCCGAGACGGCGATCAAGCAGACGCGAGAGTCAGAAGCGCGCAAGGTTCGCGATCGCGCCGCGGACGCTGCCGAGGAGCGCGTGCTCGATGCACTGCTGCCACCGGCGCGCGAAGTGAACTTCGACGACATGCAGCCGACCGATTCGGCCGCGCGTCAGAAGTTCCGCAAAATGCTGCGCGAAGGCAAGCTCGACGACAAGGAAGTCGAAGTCGAGGTCGCCGCGCTGCCGTCGCAGATGGAGATCCTCGCGCCGCCGGGCATGGAAGACCTGACCAGCCAGATCCAGGGCATGTTCCAGCAGATGTCGGGCGGCAAGCGCAAGCTAAAGAAAATGAACGTCGGCGAGGCGCTGAAGGCGCTGATCGACGAGGAGGCGGGCAAGCTGATCAACGACGACGAGCTCAAGACCAAGGCGCTGAACAACGTCGAGCAGAACGGCATCGTGTTCCTGGACGAGATCGACAAGATCGCCAGCCGTCAGGAAATGCACGGCGCCGACGTCTCGCGGCAGGGCGTCCAGCGCGATCTCCTGCCGCTGGTCGAAGGCACCACGGTCGCGACCAAATACGGGATGATCAAGACCGACCACATCCTGTTCATCGCCAGCGGCGCATTTCACCTGTCCAAGCCGTCGGACCTGATCCCCGAGCTACAGGGACGTTTTCCGATCCGCGTCGAGCTCGCATCGCTGTCAGTCGACGATTTCGAGCAGATCCTGACCGCGACTGACGCCTGCCTGACGCGCCAATACCAGGCGCTGCTCGCCACCGAGCACGTCGATCTCGATTTCCAGCCGGACGGTATCCGCCGGCTCGCCGAGATCGCCTATGCGGTCAACGAAAAACAGGAGAACATCGGCGCACGGCGGCTGTACACGGTGATGGAGCGGCTGCTGGACGAGGTCTCGTTCGGCGCCGCCAAGCTCGATGGCCGAACGATCACCATCGACGCCGCCTACGTGGACGAGCGCCTGGCGGGGATCGTCAAGGACGACAACCTGTCGCAATACATTTTGTGACCTCGATGGAAACGGCGCCGCGCCCGTCCACCTTGCCCGAGGCCGTCCGGTTGCGTCAGTAGGTCGCTCGTCCGCCGGAAAGATCGAACACCGCACCGGTCGCGAACGAGCAGTCCTCCGAGCAGAGCCACGCGATCTGCGCGGCGATCTCTTCGGCGGTGCCGAAGCGCCGCATCGGAATGCGTCCGACGATCTCGTTCTTTCGCTCCTCCGAGATGCCTTCGGCCATCGACGTCGCGACGATCGCGGGCGTCACCGCGTTCACCGGGATACCCGATTCGGCGAGCTCCTTGCCGAGCGTCTTGGTCAGCGAGATGATGCCCGCCTTCGACGCCGCATAGGCAGCGGCGCGCGGCATGCCCTCCTTGGCCTGGATCGACGAGACGTTGACGATGTGCCCGCGCTGCCCGGTCTTCGGGTCCGCCGTATTGGCCAGCAGCAACGGCACGATGACCCGGCAGCAGATGAAAGTTCCGGTCAGGTTGACGTCAAGCACGCGGCGAAAATCGTCGACGCTGTGCTCCCATGTGTTGGACACCGGCCCGAGAATCCCGGCATTGTTGATCAGGAAATCGATGCGGTCGAAGCGCTTCTGAACCGCCTTGGCGGCCGCGGTGACGGCGGCTTCGTCGGTCGTGTCGACGGCAATCCCGAGCGCGCGCTCGCCCAACAGCTGCGCGGCCGCCGCGACGCCGGCGGCGTCGCGGTCCCACAGCGCGATCGATGCACCCGATGCATGCAGGCGCGCCGCGATCGCGCGTCCGATGCCGCCGGCGCCTCCGGTGATGATGGCCGTGCGGCCGGTAAAATCGTATCTGACCATGCAGGCACTGTCAGCAAGGGATGCGCGTGCTCGGTCAAGCGGCGGGAGCCGGGTTGACAGGCGCTGTGAGCGCAATTATACGATGGGAGGCGCCAAGCCCTCGCTGGCGCGACGAACGCAGCACCAAGCGAAAGATCCCATGATGGACGCACGAACGATCGACGCCGCCGCGCGGCAGCTGGTCGCCGCCCGCACCGCGCGGCAGCCCGGCGCGAGGTTGCCCGCCTCGTGCCGGCCGGCGGACGCCGACCAGGGTCTCGCGATACAGCGCCGCGTCGGGGAAATCCTCGATCTGGAGATCGGCGGCTGGAAATGCTCGGTCCCGACACCGGAGCGAAAGATCGCGGCAGCGCCGATCTTTGCGCCGACGATCATCAGCGTGGCGCCCTGCCCGATTGTGCCGATCGCCGGCAAAGCGCGCGTCGAGCCCGAGATAGCCTTCGTGCTCGCGCGCGATCTGCCGGCGCGCGCGACGCCGTACGACGAGGCGGACGTGCGCGCCGCGATCGGTGAAGCGAGGCTGGTTCTCGAGCTGATGGGTCCGCGCTATGTCGATCTGGCGGCGGTCACGTTTCCCGAGCTCCTGGCCGACAGCATCGCCAACCAGGGACTGTTTGTCGGACCTGTGTTATCCAATCCGCACGGGCTTCCGCTCGAATCTTTCGCCATCGTCATCGACGGCGCCGACGGAACGCTGGTAACCCGCGAAGGCAGGCACCCGGACGGACACCCGCTGCGGCCGCTTTACTGGCTGGCGAATTTTCTCGCCGCCGGCGGCTACGGCGAAGGCGTATCGCTGAAGGCGGGTCAAGTCGTCACGACCGGCTCGTATTGCGGGCTCGTCGACGTTCCGCTGGAGACGGCCCTGGTCGTTCGCTACGGCGATCTGGGCACGCTCGATGTTCAGTTCTCCGCTGCGGCATAAATCATGAGCCTCGCCGGATCGGGCGCGGTGTGCATCTGGCACGATCTCGAGCCGGAGGCGACGGACGAGTTCTATCAGTGGCACAATCGCGAGCACATGCCCGAGCGCGTCGGCATACCCGGCTTCCTCCGCGGCAGGCGCTACATCGCGGTCGCCGGCGCGCCGGCATATTTCAACCTGTACGAGGCCGAGAGCACCAAAGTGCTCGGCGGCAAGGACTATCTCGACCGCCTGAATGCCCCGACCGAATGGACGCGCCGCGTCGTTCCGTCGTTTCGCCGCGTCTCGCGTTCGATCTGCCGCGTCGTCTACAGCGAAGGCGTCGGACAGGGCGGATTCATGCTGACGCAGCGCTTCGAGGTCGCCGCGGCGCAGCGCGCCGGCGCGCTCGAGACGATGCGATCGCGGCTGCTCCCGCCGCTTGCCGAGCGCAAAGGCATCGCCGGCGTGCACGTCTGCGTCGCCGACGAAGCGATCAGCCGGATCGAGACCGCCGAGAAAAAAGCGCGCGCGGATGCGACCGCAGTGCCCGGTTGCATCGTTCTCATCGAGGGCACGTCGGAAATCGACGTCCGCGATGCCGGCGAATCGCTGGCCGACGAAGTGCGCGCGCTGCTCGGCGGCGCGGCGCCGTCGATCGATACCTCGATCTACCAGCTGCAGCACTCGCTCTCGCGGGCGCCGTAGCAGCGCTGCCGCACGCGACCCGACGACTGCTTGCTAGCCGGCTCGGCCGGCAGACGATGGCTTGCGCTGGACGCGATCGGGGCGCCACGCCGCCAGCATTGCGTCGATGCCCTCTTCCAGGCGCGTCGACGGCGCGAAACCCAGCGCCGCCTCCAGACGGTCGTTGCGCAGCGTCCAGCCGCTCGCAGGCACAGCGACCGATTGGTACTCGACCCGCACGCCCGGATGGCGCAGCTGCAGATGCGCGATGGCGTCGCGCATCGTACGGCGATCACCGACGACATTGAGCGCCGCGAACCGTGTTGGCGGCGCCGCGAGCGCACGCAACAGCACTTCGGCCGCGTCGTCGACGTAAGTCCAGTCGATCGCCCCGCGAAAGTCGGGGACGACGACTTGACGATCGCCGCGGGCGAAGCGCTCGATCACCTCCTGCGCGACTCTCCAGCCGCGCTCTCTTCCGGGCCCGTAGACCCAGCCGAAGCGCAGCGCGACAGAGGCCGGGTAACCGTCGACGGCGCTGAGCGCCCGGCACAGATGCTCTCCTGCCGCCTTGGTGGCGCCGTACACGGTCAGCGGCCGCAACGCGACATCGTCGCCGCTGTCGTCCGCGCAGGGGCCGACCGCGGCGATCGAGCTTGCGTAGACGATGCGTTGCACCGCCGCCGCGCGAGCCGCCGCGAATACCGCTGCGGTCCCGCCGATGTTGAGGCGTACTGCCGCTACCGGATCCTCGGCCGCCGCATCGGTCAACAAAGCCGCGAGATGCACGACGACTTGCGGACCGACCTTCGCCATCGCCGCCGCCAGCGCTGGAACGTCGGTAACATCGCACCGGACGTCGGCATCGCCATCCAGATCGACGGTCGTAACCTGGTGTCCCGCGCCCCGCGCGCGCACAGCAAAGGCGTGACCGAGAAAGCCGGCGCCTCCGGTCACAAGGGTTCGCACCGGTCAGTACTTGATGACGCCCATGCGCAGAAAGGCGCGGTGGATGCGCTCCGCATAGGCGTTGAAGCTTGCGTCCTCACCCAGCACTGCGGGCCGCGGACGCGGCAGGTCGATCGCGATCTCGTCGACGATCCGGCCCGGGTTGGGCGACATCACCAGCACCCGGTCGGAAAGGCCGATCGCTTCTTCGATGCTATGAGTGATGAACAGGACGGTCTTGCGCGTTTCCATCCAGAGGAGCTCGAGGTCGTGCCGGATCTGCGTCCGCGTGATCGCATCGAGCGCGCCGAACGGCTCGTCCATCAGCAGGATCGACGGCTGGTGGATCAGGGCGCGGGCAATCGACACGCGCTGCCGCATGCCGCCGGACAACTGCCGCGGATAGCGGTCGCGGGCGGTTTCGGGGATGCCGAGCTTGCCCAGGATGCGCGATGCCTCCTCGCGGGCGCCCGCGAGCGGCAAGCGGCGAATCTGCGCCTGCAGCAGCACGTTGTCCAACGCGCTTCGGAACTCGAGCAGCAGATGATCCTGGAAGACGATGCCGACGTCGGTCAGCGGCCGGTCCAGCACTTCGCCGCCGACGATAAGCTGGCCGGTGCTGGCGGGAACGAGTCCGGCCGTAATCAGCATCAACGTGCTCTTGCCGCAGCCCGAGGGACCGATCAGGCTCACGAATTCGCCGCCACGAATGTCGAACGAGACGTCCTCGAGCGCCGTGAACATTCTCCCCTTGGCGGCGAACTGCTTGCCGACCGCGCGGCTCACGATCGAAGCGCCGCCGGCTGCCGCGGGCGGCCGCGCTTCGATCGCTGCAGGAGCCTGCACGATCAGCACTTCGGCGCGCTGGCCGGCAGGAAATCGTTGCTGTAGTAGTCGCCGATCGGCTTGTCCTTCGGCAGATTGAGATACATCGTCAGCAGGTCGAACGTCGTCTGCCAGTTCTTGTCGGGCACACGCCCCAGCGACGTCGCGCCGGGCGCGCAGACCAGCAGCAGGTCGACATTGAGCTGCTTCAGGATCTGGTCCTTGCTCGCGGACGGGAATTGCTCGATCACCGCGGCGGCCGCCGCGTCGGGATTCTTGCGCGCTTCGTCCCAGCCCTTGAGGCTCGCCGCGACGAAATTCCGGTAGAGGTCGGGGCTTTCCTTCAGGCGGTCGTCGCGAGCCACGATCGACAATCCGACCGTCGGCACGCCGACGTCGCGATAGAAGATATCGTTGACCTTGAATCCGCGATCGCGCATCTGGACGCTCTGGAAATCCGCCCCGGCAAGGATCGCATCGACCTTCTTTTCCAGCAGCGCTCCCACCAGTGCCGCCGGGTCGATGTTGACGATGTCGAGCTTCGCCTTGTCGAGCTTGTTTTCTGCCAGGATCGCGTCGAGCAGCGTCGTCTGCGCGGTTCCCGGCTGAACGGCAAGCTTCTTGCCGACCAGGTCCTTCGGCGATTTGATGCCGGAGCCTTCGATCGAGATGATCGCGAAGCCGTTGGTCTGCAGGATCGGCGCGATGATCTTCAGTGGCGCGCCTTTGGAGCGGATCTGCATCGCCGCCGGCGCGTCGGCAAAACCGACGTCGGTCTGGCCGGTCGCGACCTGTTGCGCCGTGGTCGCCGAGCCCTTGCCTTCCTCGATCGTCAAATCGATGCCCACATCCTTGTAGTAGCCGAGCTTCTTGGCCAGCATGAAACCGGCCTGTGGCCCGCCGGCGAGGAAGTTCAGCGTCAGCCTCATCGGCTTGGCTTGTTGCGCTGCGGCCGGCAGCGCAAGGCTGGCCAGGCCTGCCAGGATCGCGGCAACGAATAGCTTTTTAATCATCGTCCCCTCCGGTTGTATTTGTCGCGAATGCAGTTTCATTTCCCGTACAGCCAAGGCATGCACAGGCGCTCGAGCAATTGTACGGCGTAGCTGAACACGATGCCGATCGCCGACAACGCCACCAGGACCGCGAAAATCAGCGGCATGTCGAGATAGCTGGTGGCGCGCAGCAAGAGGTAGCCCAGGCCCGAGTTCGAGCCGACGAACTCGGCGACGATCGCTCCGGTGGCGGCGAAGACGATCGAAACCTTGAAGCCGCCGAAAATGTGCGCGATTGCCGATGGAAGGCGGATATAGCGGAACGTCTGTCCGGCGTTGGCGCCCATCGACCGCGTCAGGTACAGGACCCGTTCGTCCAGAGCGCGGAATCCGGTCATGCTGGCCACCAGCGTCGGGAAAAAACAGAGCAGGAAGGTGAGCAGCACCTTCGGAAACGGCCCGAATCCGAACCAGACGACGAACAGCGGGGCAACCGCGATCTTCGGAATCAGCTGGAAGAAGACGATCAGTGGGTACAGCGATCGCTCCAGCCACTTGAACGACACGATCATCAGTCCCAGTGGAACGCCGATTGCAGCCGCAAAGAGGAATCCGAGCAGGACCTCGCTTGCCGTCACCAGTGTGTGCTGCCATATCAGTGCCCGCGACTCCACCAGCTTGGACAGGAACTCGGTCGGCAGCGGCAGGATGTATTCCGGGACGCCGAACAGCCGCACCAGGAACTGCCACGCCACCAGCAGCACGGCAAAGGTCGCGATCGGAAGCAGCACGGCGGAAATGCGATCGCGCGCCTTGGTCGGTGGCGGGGCGGCGACCGCCAGCTGGTCTGCGACCGCCGCCGCGACCGGCGCTGCCGGTGCGTCCGGCGCAGACGGCGCGGCTGGAACCAGGCTCACTCGCGCGGTCCGTCGGCGGTACCGGGCTCGGCGCGCAACGGCCAGGTGCCGTAGCCCGCAGGCATGTTGATCTCGATCAACTCGAGGTCATCCGATCGATCGACGACGTTGTGCGCTACGCCCGCCGGTTGTGACAGCGAGGAACCCGCGCTCACCCTTACCGCTTCGGCGACGCCCGCGTAGCGAAACTCGATCCAGCCTTTGAGCACGTAGACGAAATGCGCGCTCATGTCGTGCCAGTGCCAGCCGGTCTCGACCTCGAACGGGCGGACCGCGCGGATGTGCTTGGCGCCGATCATGCCGCCGCTCGCCGCCGCCCAGCCCAGATCGCGATATTCGACATCGGCCCGCGGACCGTCGCGCGTAAAGTGCGGGTCGCTGGCGGCGAGGCGCGTCAATGCCTGCGCGAGCATCCGCGGTCCGTCGTAGCGCGGCGGAAAGTCGGTGCCGCTGTCGCCGTGACGATAGCCGCCTTCGCCGGCAGCGGGGATCGACTCGTGGACGGGATCGGTCATTGCGGAAAACCCTCGGGTCACAATAAGCCGCACCGCTGCGAGCGGTCAAGCGGCGGCGATCGCGCGTCAATCAAGCGTGCTGCGGAATGTCCTGAGCCCGATGGCCATGATGATGAAGCCGAACAGCGCGATCGGCCACGCCTCGGGCCAGATTTCCGCCCAGCCGTTGGCCTTGAGCAGGACGCCTCGCACGATGCGCAGGAAGTGCGTCAACGGCAGCGCTTCGCCGATCACCTGCGCCCAGCCCGGCATGCCGCGAAACGGAAACATGAAGCCCGACAGCAGCATCGAAGGCAGGAAGAAGAAAAAAGTCATCTGCATCGCCTGCAGCTGATTTTGGGCGACCGAAGATATCGTCAGCCCGAGCATCAGATTCGCGGCGATGAACAGCAGCACCGAAAGATAGAGCACGGTGATGCTGCCCTGGACCGGCACGCTGAACAGGAGGCGAGCGAGCACCAGGACGATCGTCACCTGCAGCAGGCCGATCAGGATGTACGGCACGATCTTGCCGGTCATCACCTCGAGCACCGTCGCCGGAGTCGCCAGCAGGTTCTCCATCGTGCCGCGCTCGCGCTCGCGCGTGATCGCGAGCCCCGTCATCATCACCATCGTCATCGTCAGGATCACGCCCATCAGCCCGGGGACGATGTTGTACTGGGTGACCGCCTCGGGGTTATAGCGCGGATGCACGACGACGCTGAACGCCCCCGGCGTTCCGGCCAGCGGAGACAACGAACCCGTGAGATCGTGGTTGAGCACCGTCTGCGCGAGCTGGTTGACGGCGGAGAGCGCGTTGCCGGTTGCCGTCGGGTCGGTCGCATCGGCTTCGACCAGCATCGCCGGGCGCTCGCCGCGAACCAGCCGACGCGAAAAATCCGCCGGAATGCTGACCACGAACTGCGCCTTGCCGATGGCGAGCATCCGGTCCGCATCCTCCTCGTCCTTCGCCTCGCCGATGAAGTCGAAATAGCTGCTGTTCTGCAGCCCCGCGAGAATGCTGCGTGAGAACTCGCTGCGGTCGGCAATCAGCAGCGCTGTCGGCAAGCGCTTCGGATCCGAGTTGATGGCGAAGCCGAACAGCACCAGCTGCACGACCGGAATGCCGACGATCATGCCGAACGTCAGCCGGTCGCGTTTGAGCTGGATGAACTCCTTGCCGACGATGCCCAGCCAGCGCGAGAACGAGAACAGGCCGCCGCTCATTTGGTCTGCGCCTTCGGCGTCGCCGCCTTCGACGTTTCGGCCGGAGCCGACCCGTCGTCAGCACCGCGCATCAAGTGGATGAACACATCCTCGAGGCCGGGCTCGACTTCGCGCCATTCGCGTCCCGGTTCGTTCATCAGCGGCGCGAGCGCGCGCTTGAGCACGTCGCGATTCGATCCGGTGACGTGGAGCGCGTTGCCGAATGCGGCGACCTGCTCGACCGCCGGCATGCCACGCAGCCGCTCGGCCAGCGCCGGCAGGTCGCCGCCGCTGGCCTCCCACGTCGTCAGCGACTGGCTGGCGATCACCTCCTCAGCCGTCCCTTGCACCAGCAGCCTGCCGTACAGGATGTAGCCGAGCTTGTGGCAGCGCTCGGCCTCGTCCATGTAATGAGTGCTGACCAGCACGGTAATGCCGCGCGCGGCAAGCGCGTGCAGTTCCTCCCAGAAATCGCGCCGAGCCTTCGGATCGACGCCGGCGGTCGGCTCGTCGAGCAGCAGCAGTTGCGGGTCGTGCAACAGGCACGCTGCCAGCGCGAGCCGCTGCTTCCAGCCGCCCGACAGCGAGCCCGCCAGCTGGTTAGCGCGCGTCGCGAGTCCCAGGTGATCGAGCGCCTGGTCGACGCGCGCCGCACCGTCGGGCATGCCGTACATGCGCGCGATAAAGCGCAGGTTCTCGCGAATCGTCAGGTCTTCCCAGAACGAAAAGCGCTGCGTCATGTAGCCGACGTGGAGCTTGATCTCCCGCGTCTGTTGCCGGATGTCGTAGCCGAGGCAGGTGCCCTCGCCGCTGTCGGGCGTCAGCAGTCCGCACAACATGCGGATCGACGTCGTCTTGCCGCTTCCGTTCGGGCCGAGAAATCCGAAGATTTCGCCGCGGCGTACCGTCAAGGTCAGATCCTTGACTGCGTGATTGGCGCCGAAATGCTTGTTCAAGCCGCGCACGTCGATGACGACGTCGCTGTCGCGGGTGTCTTGCTCGCGCGGCGTCACTGTTTTGCCGCTCAGCCGGCTTTGGGCAGCACCACGTCGACCGGCTGCCCGGCGTTGAGCTTCGCCGCCACGTCCGCCGCCGGCTTCGCTTCGACCAGATAGACGAGCTTGGCGCGATTCTCCTTCGAGTAGAGCACCGGCGGCGTGAACTCGGCGCGGTCGGAAATGAAGCTCACGGTGGCACTCATCGCAGGGCCGCAACCATCGCAGCTGAAACTCACGGTCTGGCCCGACTTGATCCGTCCCAGCTCGGTTTCCGGGACGAAGAAACGGATGCTGACATTGCCCGCGGGCAACAGGCTCGCGACGACACCGCCCGCCGGGACCCAGTCGCCGACGACGTAATAGGTGTCGCTGACGCGCGCTGTCGTGGGCGCCGAAACGGCACGCTGCGACAGGCGCCAGTCGGCTTGGGCCAGCGCCTGTCGCGCGGCGGCGGCATCGGCTTCGGCGGCACGGATCTCGTCCGGGCGTCCCGGCAGCTTCGCCGTCGCGACCGAAGCCTGCAATTGCGAGACTGCGGCATCGTCGCGCTGCAATTGCGTGCGCACGTCGTCCAGCGCGGCCTTGCTGATGAAGCCCGACTTGAACAGCGCTTCCTGACGCCGCAGGTTCGCCGCAGAAAGCTCGCGTGCCGCCTGCGCCTGACGCAATTGCTCGGCGACCATCTCCACTTCGGGCGCGCGCTTTCCGGTCATCAGATTGGCGAGCCGTGCCTCCGCCGCCTGCAGCTGCTGCTCGGCCTGGCGACGCGCAGCCATTTCATTGTCGCTTTCCAGCGCAAACAGCGGCGCGCCGGACGCGACCTCCGCACCGCGCTGCACTGCCAGCTTCTGCAACGTGCCGGCGAAAGGTGCCGCGACTCGCACGTATTCGCCCTCGACGTAGCCTTGCAGCGCGCGCTCCGCCGGCGGTCCGCAGGCCACGAGACACAGGCCGGCGGCGAGCGCGATCAGGCGGCCGCGAACGGTCGGCATCATTGTCTCCGTTGAGTCGTTGTGCCCGGGGAAGCATACCGCAGGGCCTGGAAAACGCCAGCGCACGCCGATCGGCCAGTCGCCGGCGATCCCGCCGGAGCGGGATTGCTAGCTCGGATGTAGCGTGCCGATCGCGGCCAGCACTTCCTGCTTGCTCAGGAGCTCCGACAACAGCAGCGGCTCTTTATCCGGCCGGTACAGGACGTAGACCGGCACGCCGTCGCGTCCCAGCGCGGCAAGCGCGGCGCCGATCACCGGATCGCGGCGCGTCCAGTCGGCGCGCACCAGCGCGACCTTGCCTTGCGCGAATGCCTGCCGCACGGCATCGGTGTTGAGAACCAGACGCTTGTTGACCTGGCAGGTCACGCACCACGCGGCGGTGAAATCGACAAACACCGGCTGTCCCGCGGCGACGAGCTGCGCAACGCGCTGCGGCGTGTAGTCCTGCCAAGGCTCCGACGCGGCGACCGCCGGCTTCGCGCCCTCGCTCGCAACACCCGCGACCACCGGCCAGCCGACGATCATTGCGGCCGCAAGACCTGCAATCGCCGCAGCGCCCCAGGCGCGCGCGCCGCCGGTGCGCATCGTCTGCCAGCCCCATAGCGCCAGCGCAACCATCAACAAGGTCGCGGCGAGGCGTGCGACGGCGTCGTTGTCGAGCTGCGCGCCCAACACCCAGGCCAGCCAGATCACCGTCGCGTACAGCGGAAATGCGAGCAGCTGCCTCAAGCGGCGCATCCAGGGCCCCGGCTTCGGCAGCTTTGAGCGCCACGCGGGAAAATACGCAAGCGCCAGATACGGCAGCGCCATGCCGAAACCGAGCGCGGTAAAGACGATCCATGTCGACGCGATCGAGCTCGTCAGCGCGTAACCGAGTGCGGCGCCCATGAACGGCGCTGAGCAAGGCGAGGCGATGACGACGGCAAGCACACCGGACAAGGCATCGTTGACGTACGGATTCTTCGCGTTCCATCCGGCGAGCGACGACGGCAGCAACAGACCAATCTCGAACAGGCCCGAGAGATTCAGCGCGAGCACGAAGAAGAGCAATGCAAGACCGGCGACCACCGCCGGCGACTGCAGCTGGAAGCCCCAGCCGAGCTGAGCCCCGGCCGCGCGCAGCGCAACGAGCACGGCAGCGAGCAGCCAGAACGAAACGACGACTCCCGCCGCGAATGCAAGGCCATGCTTGCGCATCGTCGCGCGCCCGCCTCCGTGCACCGCGAAACCCAGAACCTTCAGCGACAGCACCGGAAACACGCAGGGCATCAGATTCAGCAGAACGCCGCCGAGCAGCGCCAGGGCGATCGCGGCGCCCAGCGACAGGGCGCTCTCCGCAGGTGCGAGCGGCAACACCTGCGACGAGGATTCCGCGGGCGCAGCGGCCGCGACCACCGTTCCGGCAAGCGGGACATCGACTTCGACGGCGCGCTCGTTGCCGCCGAGCCCGCCCGTCGATTCGAGCACGCCGGCAACGCGCGTGAATTCGCCGACTCGCTGCACCGCGACCGGCAGCGCAAGCGTCCAGCGCGCGCCGTCGCGCGAAAGCTGCTGTGCGCCGCTCGGTTCGATCTGACCGGCGTTGTACGCCATGAAGCGCAGCTTGCCGATATCCGCCGGCGCCGGCACGCCGGGCGCCGGCGTCAAAACCAGATCGACGACCGAGCCGCGCGCGGTCGCGCTGGCGTTCCAGCCGCTAAGCGCGCGCGGAAACGATGCGCGCGTCCTGGCGATCGCGGGGCCCCATCGCGCATCGGTCGGGGCGCCTGCGCCGCCCTTCGGCGCGACCGGCAGGATCAACGTCAGATCCGCGCCTTCGGGAATGCAGACTTCCTTGCACACCAGCCAGTCGGCGCGTGCCGCCAGCGTGACCGTCTGCGCTGCGGCGGTGTCGCCGGTGGTCGCGATATCGGTCAGCAGCAGGACTTCGCCCTCGTACCCGTAGTTGACCAGTGGACCGACGGGCAGAAATTTCGGCGCCGGCCACTGGATCGGACCGGCATGCAGCGGCGCCGGAAGCTTCCAGGCGATGGTCGTCGGCAGCCCGGAATCTCCGGGGTTCCTCCAATAGGTGTGCCAGCCGCGGTCCATCACCAGCCGCAGCGCGACCGTCAGCGGCTCGCCGGGCACAAGCGCGGCGCGCTCGGACACGAGCTCCGCTTCGACATGCGCGGTCCGTACCGGAGCGGCATGCGCGATCGCGGCCGATGCAGCGCACAGCGCGGCTGCGATCAGCTTAATCAGTTGTCGTCGGCGTGGCATGGCAAATGTGCGAGTTTGGCCGCAACGGCGGCGGCCGGTTCCGGATACAGTACAATTTTAGCAGTCGCGCCCGCATTGGAGGCTGCACCTGCCTCGCGAGGCGGCGAGCGGACGCCCGCGCCCGACCGGTGGCCCTGTCGGCCACCGCTTTCTCAAGATCCTGCCAACCTATGGAAGCGCTCCTCGCTTCGATCGTTGTCGTTGCCGTCGGCGAAATCGGCGACAAGACCCAGCTGCTGGCCTTGATGCTCGCCGTGCGCCTGCGCCGGCCGGTGCCGATCGTTTTCGGCATCCTGGTAGCGACGCTGGCGAACCATACGCTCGCCGCGCTGGTCGGCGATTGGGTGCGGCATGCACTGCCTGCGCAATGGCTGCGCTGGCTGGTCGCGGCTTCGTTCTTCGGTGTCGCGCTGTGGGCGCTGAAAGCCGACGAGGCCGAGGACACGACCAGAGTCGCCACCAGCAACCTGGGTGCCTTTGCGCTTACCGCGGGCGCATTCTTCATTGCCGAGATGGGCGACAAGACGCAGATAGCAACGGCCGTGCTGGCCGCGCAATTCGGCAACGTCGCCGCGGTCGTCGCGGGCACGACGCTGGGCATGCTGATCGCAGACGTGCCGGTGGTTCTTCTGGGCAACATCGGCGCGCGCCGCATTCCGTTCAAGCTCGTGCGCAGGATTGCAGCCGCGTTGTTCGCGCTGATGGGAGTCATCGCCTTGGTCGGACCCTTGCCGGGCTGAGGGGCTAACAGCTGGGTGCCGGTATAATTCCGGGCAACTTACCGATCGCAATGCAAGCCTACCGCCCCGCCGAAGTCGAGAGCCGCGCCAAGTCGCACTGGCGGGAGACGGACGCCTATCGCGTCGACGAGGATCCAGCCAAACCGAAGTATTACTGCGTGTCGATGCTGCCCTACCCTTCGGGGATCCTGCACATGGGGCATGTCCGCAACTACATGATCAACGACATGATGTACCGGCATTTGCGCATGAACGGCTACAACGCGCTGATGCCGATGGGCTGGGACGCGTTCGGCCTGCCGGCCGAGAATGCCGCGATCAAGAGCGGCGTCCCGCCGGCGAAGTGGACCTACGACAACATCGCGACGATGAAGAAGCAGATGCAGGCGGTCAGCCTGGCGATCGACTGGTCGCGCGAGGTCACGACCTGCAAGCCGGAATACTATCGCTGGAACCAGTGGCTGTTCCTGAAGATGCTGGAAAAGGGCCTCGCGTATAAGAAGATCGGCGTCGTCAACTGGGACCCGGTCGACCAGACGGTGCTCGCCAACGAGCAGGTGATCGACGGCCGCGGCTGGCGCTCCGACGCGCCGGTGGAAAAGCGCGAGATTCCGATGTACTACCTCCGGATCACCGACTACGCCGACGAGTTGCTCGACAACCTCGAACACATGGACGGCTGGCCGGAGCGCGTGCGCACGATGCAGGCGAACTGGATCGGCAAGAGCGAAGGCGTTCGCTTCGCCTTCACGCACGACATCCGGGGCGGCGACGGCAAGCCGATCGGCGAGGGCAGGATGTACGTCTTCACGACGCGCGCCGACACGATCATGGGCGTAACCTTCTGCGCGGTCGCCGCCGAGCATCCGCTGGCAGACCATGCGGCGAAGGCGAATCCGGCGCTGGCCGCGTTCATCGCCGAATGCAAGCGCGGCACGGTGATCGAAGCCGAGCTGGCGACGATGGAAAAAAAGGGCATGCCGACCGGACTCTTCGTCCGGCACCCGCTTACCGGCGACAACGTCCCGGTCTGGGTCGGCAACTACGTGCTGATGGCTTACGGCGACGGCGCCGTGATGGGCGTGCCCGCGCACGACGAGCGCGATTTCGAGTTCGCAAAAAAATACGCGTTGCCGATCAGGCAGGTGATAGCCGTCGCGGGCGAAACGTTTTCGACCGATGCATGGCAGCCGTGGTATGCGGACAAGACGCGCAGCCGCTGCGTCAACTCGGGCAATTACGACGGGCTCGACTATACGCACGCAGTAGACGCGATCGCAGCCGACCTCGAGGCGATGGGGCTTGGTGAAAAAAAAGTGACGTGGCGGCTGCGGGACTGGGGCATCTCGCGCCAGCGCTATTGGGGAACGCCGATCCCGATCGTGCATTGCGAGGCGTGCGGCGACGTACCCGTGCCGGAAGCCGATCTCCCGGTGATCCTTCCGGAAGACTGCGTGCCCGACGGCACCGGCAATCCGCTGAAAACGCGCGCCGATTTCGTCAACTGCCCCTGTCCGCGTTGCGGCCGGCCGGCGCAGCGCGAAACCGACACAATGGACGTGTTCGTCGATTCATCCTGGTACTACATGCGCTACGCCTGTCCCGACGCGGCAGCGATGGTCGACGCGCGCAACGAGTACTGGATGCCGATGGACCAGTATATCGGCGGCATCGAGCACGCGATCCTGCACCTGCTCTACGCGCGTTTCTGGACCAAGGTGATGCGCGACATGGGACTCGTCCGTTTCGACGAGCCGTTTACGCGGCTGATGACGCAGGGCATGCTGCTCAACCACAGCTACTCGCGGCGCGGCGACAAGGGCGGCATCGATTATTTTTCGCCCGATGCCGTCGACGTGCAGCGGGACGCCGAGGGCCGCATCACCGGTGCGACGGCGAAGTCGGACGGACTGCCGGTCGACTACGGCGGCATCGGAACGATGTCGAAAAGCAAGAAAAACGGCATCGACCCGGAGGACATCATCGCACGCTACGGCGCCGACACCGCGCGGCTGTTCGTGATGTTCGCCGGGCCACCCGAAGCGAGCGCGCTCTGGTCGAACGACGGCGTCGAAGGAGCCTACCGGTTTCTCAAGCGCCTGTGGGCGTACGCGCAGTCGCGCAGAGACGCGCTGGCTGCGCCGTCGCAGACGATAGCCTGGTCCGGCGCTGCGCCGGCGCTGCGCGCAGTGCGCCGCGACCTCTATCTGCAGTTGAAGCAGGCCGACTACGACTACCAGCGCATCCAGTACAACACGGTCGTGTCGGCCGGCATGAAGATGCTCAAGGCCCTCGAGGACGCACCGTTCGACGATACGCCGGCCGCGGTCGAGCTCGTTCGCGAGGGTCTTTCGCTGCTGCTGCGCGTCCTGAATCCGGTCGTGCCGCACATCACCCACGTGCTGTGGGAAGACCTGGGCTACGCCGCGGTCCGCGGCGACATCCTCGATACGCGGTGGCCCAAGGTCGACGAGCTGGCACTGGTGCAGGATGAAATCGAGCTGATGCTGCAGGTCAACGGCAAGCTTCGTGGCAAGCTGACGGTGCCGTCCAGCGCGGATCACGCCGCGATCGAACGCGCAGCAGCCGCAAGTCCCGAAGTACAAAAGCACGGCAATGGCGCGACGCCGAAAAAAATCGTCGTCGTCCCGGGACGGCTGGTCAATGTCGTCGTCTAGCCGGTGCGCGCGCTGGATCTGTGTGCTCGTGTGCGCGAGCGGGCTCGCCGCCTGCGGCTTCCACCTGCGCGGCGAGGCGCACTATCCGTTCGAGACGATGTTCCTGAGCGCGCCCCCGGCGCTGCCGATCACCATCGAGCTCAAGCGCTCGCTCGCCGGCATCGGTTCGGCCAAGCTCGTCGACAAGGCACCCGACGCGCAGGTCGTGCTGGACATCGTCAGCGTCGAGGATAACAAGCAGATCCTGTCGCTGTCCGGCGGAGGCAAGGTGAGCGAATTCCTGCTGATCAAGCGCATACTGGTCCGCGTGCACGACAACGACGGCAACGACTGGTTGCCGACGTCCGAAGTGCTGGTGCGTCGCAGCTACACCTACAGCGACACCGAGGCGCTCGCCAAGGAAGCGCAGGAGCAGCGTCTCTGGCGCGAGATGCAGACCGACGCGGTGCAGCAGATCGTGCGCCGCCTGCAGGCGGCGCGGAAGCCGACCGCCTAGCGTTCGTCCCGGCTTCGATACTTTTTGCACCGATGCAGGTCCGTCCCGCCCAGCTGGCCGCACATCTTGCGCGGGGCTTGAGCCCCCTCTATGTCGTGCACGGCGACGAGCCGCTGCTGGCGATCGAAGCCGGCGACGAGATACGCGCCGCCGCTCGCGCGGCCGGCTACGACGATCGCGAGATCCTGGTCGCCGAGGCCGGCTTCAAATGGGATGCGCTGGCCGCGGCCAGTCGCAACCTCGGCCTGTTCGGCGACCGCAAGCTGATCGACCTTCGCATTCCGGGCGGCAAACCCGGGCTCGAAGGCGCGCGCGTGCTGGAAGATTGCGCCAGGAATCCGAGCGCCGATACGCTGATGCTGATCACCCTGCCGCGACTCGATCGCGCCGCTGCGAGCTCGGCGTGGTTCTCGGCGCTGGAGCAGGAGGGCGTCACGATCGCCGTCTACCCGCTCGAACGGGACGAGCTCCCGCGATGGATTGCGGCCAGGCTCGCGCGTCAGAAGCAGCGCGCGTCCGCCGACACGCTGCAGTTTCTGGCCGATACAACCGAGGGAAACCTGCTCGCCGCGCAGCAGGAGGTTCAGAAGCTGGGGCTGCTGCTGCCTGAAGGCGAGCTCGATCCGGCGGAGGTCGAGCAAGCGGTCGCCGACGTCGCGCGATTCGACGTGTTTCAGCTTTCGGAAGCATGGCTTGCCGGCGATGCCGCGCGCGCCTGCCGGATACTCGCCTCCCTCGAAAGCGCCGGCGAAGGCCTGCCGCTGTTGCTGTGGCAGCTCGGCGAGGACATCCATGCACTCGCTGGCGTTATCGCCGCAGCCGCCGGCGGCACGCCGGTCGGCGTCGCGGTCCGCTCGGCACGGGTGTGGGGCAAGCGTCAGGCGGCGATGGAACGTGCCGCGCAGCGCATAGCGCCCGCGGCGATTCCGCGGCTGCTGACGCGACTGGCCCGGCTCGATGCGCTGGCCAAAGGCATCGGCCGCGGCAACGCCTGGGACGAGTTGCGCGAGCTCGCCTTGATGCTCGCCGGGAAAGCCGTGCCTCTCGCGGCGTAAGCCACGTGCGCGAGCGACGACGCCGCCACACTGCATCCGATGGCGACGCCCCGGCTCCCGATTTCGCCGCGCAAGCGCGGATGGATCATCGCGACGGTGATGCTGGGCACCGTCTCGACGATCACCGCCGCGACGATCATCAATGTCGCCTTTCCTGCGCTGATCGCCGAGTTCCACGTCGGCCACGACACGATGCAATGGGTCGCGACCGGATTTCTCGGTGCAATGACGACGACGATGCTGGCGACGGCATGGCTGGTCGAAACGCACGGTCAACGCCGCACGTTCATCGCCGCGCTGGCGATCTTTCTCGCTTCGTCCGCGCTCGGCGCGGCAAGCTTCAGCCCCGGGTTGCTGATCACCTCGCGCGTGCTGCAGGGCGCCGCAGCCGGTATCCTGCAGCCGCTCGCCATGATCGCCCTGTTCGAAGTGTTTCCGCCGGAGCGCCGCGGCAGTGCGATGGGGCTCTTCGGGCTCGGCATCGTGCTGGTGCCTGCGATAGGGCCCAGCATCGGCGGCATTCTTCTGGAAAGCTTCGGCTGGCGCTCGATCTTCCTGCTGCCGCTTCCTTTCTGCGTCGCGGGCCTCGCGCTGGGCTGGCGGTTTTTGCCGGGCCCGCATGGCAGCGCGGAGCGGACGCGCTTCGACTGGACCGGCTTCGTTTTGCTCGCAGCCGCTCTGGCCTCGCTGCTCAGCGTTCCCGTCGTCGGGCATCGGGCGGGATGGGCGACGATCGAGCTCGTCGTCATCGGCGCGCTGACGCTGTTGCTGCTCGCCGGCTTTATCGCGTGGGAATTTCGTGCCAGCGCACCGCTGCTGGCGCTGCGACTGTTCGCCGGCGGCGGTTTCCGCGCCACCTCGCTGGTCGCACTGGCCTATGGCCTGGGACTCTTCGGTACGACTTACCTGGTCCCGGTGTTCGTCCAGGATGTCGCCGGTTATTCGCCTTCGCGCGCGGGCGCCCTGTTTATCATTCCCGGGCTCGGTCTGGCGGTAACCATCGCCTTGGCGGGCCGATGGACCGATCGCGTCGAGCCGCGGCGCATCGTCATCGCCGGGCTCGCGCTGTTTGCCCTGTCCAGCCTGTTGCTGGCCTTCGCTGGTCGAGGCACCGGCTTTGTCATCCTGGGCCTCTGGCTGCTGATCGGCCGCATCGGACTGGGCATGATCATTCCGGCGCTTTCGGTGGCCGCAGTGCAGGCGCTCGACGAGCGCTATATCGCCTACGCCGCCTCGGCGGTCAATTTCGTTCGTCAGCTCGGAGGCGCGATAGGCGTCAATCTACTGGCGGTATTGCTCGAATGGCGGCTGGGCGTCCACGGAACGGCCGGTGCGGCAACGGCCTTTCAAGAATGCTTCTGGGTGGTTACGATTGCGTTTGCGGCCGCGACTGCGGCCGCCTGGTCGATCCGCAGGCATCGACCGGACAACAATGAACCCGTCCTGCCCTAGGAGAGCGTCATGTACCGCAAGATTCTCGTCGCCTACAACGGCGCTCCGGAGTCGCGTCTGGCACTCGACGAAGCGGTGCGGATCGCGCCCGACGCCTCAGTTGAAGTACACCTCGCCGCGGTCGTCCATTACCCGTCGGCGTACCTGCTGGCCGGCGAGTACGTGCCCGAGGTCGCGCTCGCCGACGAGCGCGAGCACATGGAGACGGACTTGAGGACCGCGCATGGGCTGCTCGCCGCCAAGGGAATAAACGTCATCGATCACCTGGTCGTCGGCGAGCCGGTCGACGTCCTGACCAAGCTGGTTGCCGAGCTGGGCATCGACCTCCTGATCCTCGGGCATCCGCGCAGCAAGTCGTTCGCGCTGCGCTGGTGGCGGGGCTCGGTCGACGCAATCCTGATCGAGCGCGTGCGCTGCAGTATCCTGGTCGCTGCCGATCCGAAGCGCTGATCGGATATCAAGGCGCCGGCGAAAGGCTCAAGTCGCCGTAGAAAGTCTCGGCGACGCCGCCGGTGTTGTCGGTGTCGGTCATCAGCTCGATCGCCGTCACGTGGCCGGGCTCCTCGCCGAAGACCCGACGGTAATCTTCGGCGAGATTGCGCCGGTAGCTTTGCCAGCGTCCTGCGCCTTCTTCGTCGCTCGAGACCGCGATCATCCGTATGCGTGAGGTGAGCGCGCTCACCGTCGTCGATTCGGGAGGGACCTTC